>JADLHR010000297.1 GCA_020848665.1 Anaerolineae bacterium | reverse complement strand
TCTCGTCCTTTCCAGCAGACGCGCTGGCGTCGCTTTCGGCCCGGCCAAGCGCGCGCACGGCGGCGTTTGCGGCCAGCAGTATAACCAGAGTCAGCGCCAACACCCCGATCGCCCGGGTCAGCGTCGTTTGGCTGATTATCAGCCGGCGGCCCGGCGAGCCGCCCTGCTGCATAGCGCGGAACTGCGCGAGCGCCTTCCTGGCAGCGGCGTGCACGCGGTCATCGTCATCCTGAAGGTAGGCGTTGCGGAGCAGAGGGATGACCTGTGGATCGCGGGCAGCGGCCAGTTGCCGGATCGTCCGGCAGCGTACTTTTGGCTCGGTGTCGTGAAGCTGTTCGGCCAGGTGGTTCCAGTCGGGTTTCGACATAAGTTGTTCCGCACGTCATATCCGAGAGTCCGATTGTCTTAATCATACGTTTATTCTGTGACGCGGCAAATCTGACTTCGGTACCCATGCAAACGCACCAGCCCTTGCGCTGGTGCGTGGCAGAACCTATTCAATGGAAACCTATTCAATCTGCTGCGAAGGCAGCGCGGCGCGTCTATCCGGCGCTGGTCACGGTGAAGCGGCAGTCTCCCGTTTCGCTCTCGCGCGCGGTGCCGGGGCCGAAATCGCGGTACCCATCACTGACCCGTTCGTTCCAGGTGACCCGATAAGTGACCTCGTGCTCGCCTGCCGCCAGCCGCCCGACCGGGTAATACCAATACGTGATCCAGCGCCCGCTCTCCTGCGTCATCTCCTCGCCGTATTGCTGCCAGTTGTCGAGCAGCTTGCCGTCGAGCCGGACCTCATATGTCACGTTCTCCAGGTGCTGGTCCATGTATTCGGGCCGCGCCACGAACCAGCTCCACTCGACATAGACCGAATCGGCGGTAGTGACACGTGGTGGGCGAATACGTCCCTGACAATACGCCAGCACGTTAACCCGGTTTCCGGCGAGCGTGGGCAGCGGCGTGCCCGGCGTGGCAGCTACCGCCGCGCTCTCGCCGTCCGGTTCTGGCGTCTCAATCACGAGCGGCTGTGCGACGATGGTTTCGTAATCGGTAATGACCAGTTGTGCCAGCACCCACAGGCGCTGCTCTTCGCCGTCTTCATCGGTCAGCACGACCTTGTACCACAGGCGGCCTTCGGCATCGGTCTGCTTCCCGATCACGCCGACCTGTGTCCCAGAGCGGACTGTCTGCTCGATGTTGCTGCTGAGGCCGGGACCAGCGCGCAAATTGACGTTGGTGGTCGAGCGTATCTCGCCCTCAACGGTCGGCGTCGGCGAGGGGGTCTCCGTCGGGGTTGCACTGGGCGGCGCCGCCGTTTCGGTAGCGCGTGGCGTCATCGATGGCGTGAACGTCAGGCTGGGCAGGGGGGTCGCCGTGAAGCGTGGCGTAAAGCTGACGATCGGCTTGACGGTGCGCGTCGGAAGGCTGCCGGCCGCGCCGCCTTGCAGCGCTGGCGCGGCGGACTCAGGCGCTTTTTCTTCGCAGGCGGCTGCCACGATGATCAATATCAGCGCGAGCAGCGCCATCGTCCAGCGTTTCCGGTGGTCCATCGGGCGCATCTCCACAACTCCCACTTTCTCCACAGGCGGCCTTGCTGCGGGCGTGTTACCATTGTCTGGCATGACTATTATGAACGAAAACAGCTTGCTCACAAATTCTCACGCACGCCACCGCGATGACTAGATTCTGGTTGCAGCCCAAGATTGCGCGGCTGGCGCACCCTTTTGGACGAAAAGGTGTTCTTAAAGGTATTATTCAATAGGTGAGTCTTTCGAGTGGAGCGTGCGCATGGACCTTGTGTCGGTCGTGCTGATTATCGTTGCCGGTTATCTGATCGGGTCGTTTCCGACAGCATACCTGGTGGCCCGGACCAGGGGCGTTGATATTTTTACGGTGGGCAGCGGCAATATGGGCGCGACCAACGTTACCCGCGCGCTCGGCTGGCGCTACGGGCTGCTGGTCTGGGCCTGGGATGGAATCAAGGGTGTGGTGGTTGTCCTGCTGGCGCGGGCGCTTGTTCCTGACGACCGCGCGGCGGCCAGCGTGATCGGCGCGGTGGCGGTCGTGGCGGGGCACAACTGGTCGTTCCTGGCGACGATTATCACTGGCAGCATTCGCGGCGGCAAGGGCGCGGCGACGGCGATGGGCACCTTCCTGCTGCTCGCGCCAACGTTCATTGTCGCGCTGACCCTGGGGCTGGCGGCTGCCGTAATCCTGCTGACGCGCTTTGTCTCACTTGCCGTGTTGACGGCGGTAGCGGCTGGCGCAGTCGCCATCTTGATCATGGTGATCGTGGGCAGCCTGGACCCGGTTTACACTGTGTATCTACTGGTCGCGTACATGATTTTCTGGCGCCACCGCAGCAATATCTACAGCCTGATCCAGGGCCGCGAGCGGCGCCTGGGCGAGCGCGTCTAGCGTCTGACGCAGCACCCATTCAAAAACAGCGCCCGGCCGGGAATCCCTCGCCGGGCGTTTATTTTTGGTGAGATGGTTGAGATGGTGTGGTCAGCGTTAATCTGGCTGCGGGCGCCGCGTCCGCCGAAAGCCGCCCATATAATTCGGGACAGTCAACGCGAAGATGCGGCAGCGGCGCGTGTCGGACAGGCGGCTGCGGATCATGGAGTCAATTTCTTCCAGCGTCTGCGTTGTGGTGAAGACGGTTGGCGCGTGCGCCAGATAGCGATAATCCACGATCTGGCGGATTTTCTCACGCGCCCACGACGAGGCGTTGGACAGGTCGAGATGATCGATCACCAGCAGCGGCGCGGCGCGGATCTCGTAGAAGCGTTTGTCGAACGAGGTGGACGCCGAGGGGCCAAACGCCGCGCGCAGATAGTCGAGCAGGTCTGGCGCGGTGACGAGAATCGCCTGTTCGCCGCGCGCCTGCCGGTAGTTGGCAATCGCCGCCGCCAGATGCGTCTTGCCGACTCCATGTTCGCCCATGAACAGCAGCCAGTCACGCGGATCTTCGGCGTAAGCGCGTGCGATCTCGTACGCTTCGCGCAGATTGCGCCGCTCGTCGAGCGGGAGCGCGTCTTCGCGCAGGTCGAACGTCTCGAAGACCATTTCCCCGTACAGACTCAGGTTTGACACCGCGCTTGGCTCCTGTGCCGCGTCCGCTCGCCGGAAATCAGGCAGGTGCATATTGACGCTCTGTGTCAGGTGCCAGTCTACCATCCGGCTGCGGATGCGCGGGTCCATCGCGTTCAGCTCGCAGTTGGTCGTGATCACGGTTGGCAGCGCGTGCAGGTAGCGATGATTGATCAGCTGGTAAAGCTTCTCCTCGGCCCAGGGCGTGGCGCTCTCCGCGCCGAGATCATCGAGAATCAGCAGCGGGGCGGCGCGCACCTGCTCGAACAACTCGTCGTAGGCGACTTCTGATGACGGGCCGAACGACGCGCGCAGATGGTCCAGCAGGTCGGGCACAGTGACAAACAGCACGCGGTCACCCTGCGCCAACCGGTAGTTGGCGATCGCCGCCGCCAGGTGTGTCTTGCCACTGCCGTAGTTGCCCTGAAACAGCAGCCACCCCTCCGGCTGGAGCGCGTAGCGGTGCGCGAGATCGAAGCTGACGCGCAGCGCCGAAAGCTGATCGTCGTTGAGGCCATGCAGGCTGAGCTGGAAGGTCTCGAACGTCTTGTCTGCCAGCGCGTCGAGGTTACTAAGCTTGCGCAGTCGCGCGGTCTGGCGCTCAATCAGCGCGTCGCGCTGGCAGACGCACGCGAACGCCTTGCCGAAATCAGGATGTTCGACCGGCACATCCTTGACGACAAAGCCCATCCCGCCGCAGATCGTGCAGACGGGATCGTTCGCTCGGCGATCAGAAGTCGATGATGTCCGAGAGGGTTCCCCGGACATACCGGTAGCGATCCGCCTGAGTTGGTTGTTGAGTGAGTCCACGGTCTTTCCCTTCGGTCTCCCACCGTTGCAGGATCGCGATAATATACCGCCAGTTCCGCTTGTTGCGCTCGACCGCCAGGCGGAACGCTTCCTCGATCCAGCCCGCCGGGTACTCCTGCTCGGCTGCGCGGAGCTGATCGCTGATCATGGGTGACAGCGGCCCAATATTCTGCTCGTACAGCGCGAAGATGTTGGGACGCTCGTCCACCAGCGCGATCGGGTAATCGCGGTCGCCCGGCACAAAGCGCCCCGCCTCGACCGCGCGCACGGCGTTGCGCCCGCGCGACGTATTGACGAAATAGACATCTTCAGGTCCCTCGACGCCGGGCACCTGGACGTGCAGCAGCGTGCCGCGTTCCACGGCGCGGATCAGCCCGGCCTGGGCGGCGGTCGCGGCGGCGGCAGGGTCGGGTTCCAGCCCGCTCAGAAAGCGTGTGTCGTTCAACAGTTCGCGCCGCGTCAGGTAGCGGTATTCGCCTTCCTGCTGTTGGAGCGCCCAGAACAGGTACAGTGTGATTTTTAACTCCGCCAGATCATCAATCTTCGGCAGCAGGTCGGCGAAGAACTGGGCCGGAACGGTCACCGTCCGCGCCTTACCGGGTGGAAATCCGTCGAAGTGCTCCATGCCGCGCTGCCTCTGGATCGCCCGCTAGAATCCGGCCAGGTCCACGCCGGTGCGGTTGAGGTTGGAGAACTGGGTAAGCTCTTTGCGGAAAAAGAGGGTCACGACGCCGGTCGGCCCGTTGCGGTGCTTGGACACAAGGATATCAGCCTGATTGACCTTCTCGGTGTTTTCGTTGTAGGCGTCCTCGCGGTAGATGAACATCACGACATCCGCGTCCTGCTCGATCGATCCACTTTCTCTCAGGTCCGAAAGCTGCGGGCGCTTGTCCTGACGCTGTTCGACCGCACGCGAAAGCTGCGCCGCCGCCAGCACGGGCACGTTCAGCTCGCGCGCGAGCTGCTTGAGCTGGCGCGAGATGAAGCTGATCTCCTGCACGCGGTTTTCGACGCGACCGCTGCCGGAGTTCATGAGCTGTAAGTAATCGACCATGATCAGGTCGAGGCCGTGCTCGGCATACAGACGGCGGCACTTGGTTCGCATCTGGATCGGCGATTGCGCCGGCGTGTCGTCGAGGAAGATGCGCACGTTGCTCAGGTTGCCGGTCGCCTCGACGAACAGCGTCCATTCGCGGTCGTCCAGCTTGCCGAGGCGCAGATTCTGCGTGCTGATCCCCGTCTCGGACGAGACGAGGCGCTGCACAATCTGCTCGTTGCTCATTTCCATGCTGAAGATCGCTACGCGCGCCCGCGCTCGCGCCGCGTTGAGCGCGACGCTCAGCAGCCACGAGGTCTTGCCCATGCCAGGCCGTCCGGCGACGATAATCAGGTCTGACTTTTGCAGCCCGCCTAGCAGCCGGTCGAGATCGATGAAGCCGGAAGGCACGCCGAGCGGCTCGCCCCGATGCTCGTACAGGTGCTCGATCCGGTCGTAGTAGTCGCTGATCGCGATGTTGATCGGTACCAGCTCTTTGCGCAGCCGCCGCTCGGTCACGGCGAACAGCGATGCTTCGGAGCGGTCGATCACCTCGTTGATGTCGGCGCTCTCTTCGTGCGCAAGCTGCGCGATCTCGCTGGCGGAGGCCAGCAAGCGGCGCCGGATCGCTGCGCGTTC
>JADLHR010000296.1 GCA_020848665.1 Anaerolineae bacterium | reverse complement strand
GAGAGCGTCAGAAAATCGACGCGGCTCTCCAGCGGCACGATCCAGCGGTTGAGCAGGTCACGCGGGCGGACCTGCTGGCGTCCGAAGTCGTCGATCAGGAACATGCCGCCGTTGGCTTTCATCTGGAACGGCGCTTCGTAGTATTTGTTGTTCGGGTCGTAAACGAGGTCCAGCGTCTCCAGCGTCAGCTCGCCGCCGACCATGATCACCGGGCGGCGGATGCGCAGCCAGCGCGGGTCGCGCCGCTCGCCGGTAGCGGTCGCACGGCGCTGCGGATCGTCGTCGTCCGGCAGCACCTGGTGATTGATGTTGTCAAAGACGCGCACCACCTGTCCGTCGATGTCTACTGCGTACGGAATCCACATCGGCGCGCCGAGGATCATCGTCCCGACTTTCTGAGCGATGGTCGTCTTGCCGTTGCCGGGCGGGCCGTACATGAAGATCGCTTTGCCGGAGTTGACCGCCGGGCCGATGCGCCCGTACATTTCCTCATTGAGCGTCATGCCGCGCAGCGCCTTTTCGAGCAAGTCACGGTGAACGGTCAGACGGGCGCGGGCCTGCGCGTGCATCGCCGCGACATACTGGTCGAGCGTGACCGGGCACGGCCCGGCGTAGTGCGTGCGCGCCAGGGCCTCGTGCGCTTTTTCCAGGCCGCGCAGAGTCAGCACGTATTCGTATGCGCCGGAGCCAAGCCCCGTGCCGCCGCCCCGCACCTCGACGAATTTTTCGCGCTTCAGGCTCTCAAGCACCAGCTCGACGACGCCGGTGAAGGGTAGATGCATCTGGTCGGCGACCTCGTTGCCCTTCAGATAGCCGCCGAAATACAGCGTCTTGATCGCGAGGTCCGATAGAATGCCGATGTTCAGACCGACATCGCGCATCGAGCGGATCGGCGGCGGAAACCAGGGACCGATCGCGCCGGTCTGAGCGCGCGCCTGCGAAGGGGGTAGGGGCCGGGTCATAGGCGAATGTCCTTTAGCACAGCGCCAACGCGCAAAACCTCGTCCTCGGTGTTGTAACAGTGTGGAGAGATGCGGATGTGCGGCCAGCCCGCCGCGTCGAGATGCCGAGTGATGCGGACCTGCGCGGCGTTCAGGGCGTCCAGATAGGCAGCGCCGGTTTCAGTGGCGTGCGCGAGGTCAGCGCCCGGCACGCGGAACGTCACGATTGGCCCGCGCCGCGCCGGGTCATCGGGCGTGATGATCTCGAAGCCATACGCACGCAGGTCGTCGATTGCCAGCGCGGTCAGGTGCGAGGTCCATGCGTCGATATTCGGCAGGCCCAGCCCGCCGAGAAAACGCGCGCTGGCGAGCAAAGCGACCATATCGAGCACACTTGAGGTGCCCATATAGAACCGCTGCGCGGCGGGGCGGGGCGCCAGGTCGTAGCGCATCCAGTGCTCCCAGCCCTCAACCGCGTTCGCGCCGACGGAGATGAACTTCATGCGCTCGGCGGCAGCCTCACGGACGTACAGCAACCCTGCGCCGGGCGCGGACATCAGCGATTTCTGCCCGCCCGCCAGCAGTACGTCGATCTGCTCGGCCTGCACGTCGAGCGGGATATGCCCGGCGGACTGGATCGCGTCCACCACGAACAGAATCCCGCGCGCCCGGCAGAACGCGCCGAGCGCGGCGAGATCGGCGCGGTGCCCGGTAAAGAACTGGACCGAGCTGACCACGACGACGCGCGTGCGCTGGTCGACAGCCCGTTCCAGCGAGCCAAGCGACAGCCCGCCCTGGTCCGCCGGAACCAGGCGTAGCTCCACGCCCTGACCGGCCAGCGCCATGAACGGATAGACGTTCGACGGAAACTCCACGTCGCACATGATGACGTTATCGCCCGGCGACCAGTCTACTACCCGCGCCAGAACGTTTATCCCGCCGGATGTGCTGGTCAGCGGGACGACTTCGTGCGGGTGCTCGGCGTTGACGAAAGCGGCCAGCTCAGTCGAGAAGCGCGTGAAGACATCAGCCAGCGGATCGCCGGGGCCGGGCATGAAGAAGGTCGCCGGGTCGCTGGCGAGCCGGTCTGCTGCCTGGTGGACGATCTCCAGCGCCGGGCGCGGCAGCGGCGAGATGCTGGCGTGGTTGAGGTAGGTCAGGTGCTCGGTGATCGGAAAGGCCTGGCGCGCGGCGTCAAGCGAGTAAGCAGGTTGGGTCACGGTATCCTCAGCAGTTGGTCATGGCGAGCGCTCAGATAGGTGCGCCGGGCGCCGGAGTCGCTTCGGGCAGCCAGGGGCGCTGGCCTTATTATACTCAGTCCATCCCGGCAGGATACCCGCGCCGGGCGCGCGATCCTTAAGATTCTGTAACGAAACGCTAACCTGCGGCGGACCAGCGTAGGTTGCCGGTCCTGGATCGGGATGCTATACTGGCGCGCTAATCGTCCGGATGCGCTCAAAGGGAATTGGACCGCCTGATGATTGATCGCATTCAGTGGCTGGGACATGGCAGCTTTCGCATCCAGGGTCCCCCTCTGATCTACATCAACCCCTGGCGGATCGCGCGCAACGCGTTCCACGCCGACATCATTCTCGTTTCCAACGACCAGTACGATCACTGTTCGCCTGCCGACATCGAAAAGCTGCGCGGTCCGCAGACGGTCGTCGTTGGCAACGCGGCAGCCTCGATCGCGCTCGGCGCGCCGATGACTGTGCTGCGCCCCTGGCAGAGCATCAACCTGGGATCGGCGCGTATCACCGCCGTCCCGGCCTATACTTTCACGCCCCACCACCCGGTCTCGAAGGGCGAGCTGGGCTATATCATCTCGCTGGATTACTACGATACCTACTACGCCGGGATGACGGATGTGATCCCGGAGCTGAAGCACGTCCAGGCCGACATCGCCATCGTGCCGGTCGCGGCGGGGCAGGGCACGATGAACGTCGAGCGCGCGGCGGAATTTCTCGACGCTATGCATCCGCGCTGGGTCGTGCCGAGCCACTGGGGCACGCTGGGCGGCACCCAGCTTGACGTGCAGATGCTCGGCAACGCGCTGCGGGATGACATCACGGTTGTCGTTCACGAAACGGTTCGCTGAGCCGCGCCAGAATCGGCCCGATCAAAAGTTGCGCGCGTCTTATCCCTTGTGGTATAGTGATTTTGAGTACAAAATAGTGACTTGGCGCTGCAAAAGAGTTTACTGCAAAAGTGCTTAGCTCGACGAAGAGTCTGCCTTTGTAGTTTAGTTCCTTTGCTACCGACTAGTCCGGTTATAGGAGAAAACAACTTAGTACGTTAGTGGCAAGGTTTGACCACCTCATCCACCCAAAAGAACGATTTAGGGACTTAGTACGCGATTAGACAATAACTTGAGAGGCGGCTCACCCAGCCGCCTCTCCATTTTCAACACGAGAAATTACTGTGCGACGCTCAGGGCATCGGGATCAGCGTGCGGAGTCGCAGCCCGCGCACATCCATCACCGATTCCGCTGCCCAGCCCGCGATTCCATCGGCGGCGCGGACCTGCCACCACTGTAGCCCATCGCCCGCGCGCGGCCCGCTCAGCACCGTAACCAGCGTTCCGTTCGGCAGGGCGGCCAGCAGCGAGCCGCCGGGTGCGTCGCGCAGATTGAGCGGCTCGCCATCGGTCGTGTTGATACGAGCGGTGTCCGTGCGCAGAACCACCGGCCCCCAGGCGGGCGCGGCGATCTCACCCAGAATCGGCGTCAGGTCGCGCAGAGCGCCCTGCGCGTCGAGAAAGAACGGCGTGCCATAGAGCGCGTCGGGCGTGTCGTAAGCGACGATGATCGCTTCCTGCTCGTAGAGACCCCACAGAAAGTCGATCCTGCCACCATCCACCAGCGCGTCCGTCACGGCCAGCGGAGCGTCCTGGCCCGGCGCGCTGAGGTATAGCCGCCACGCGCCGTTGTCACCACTGGCGGACCGCGCGGCGAACGTCGTTGTCCCGTTGGCGAGCTGCTGCGCGCCGTGCGGCAGCAGCTCCGCGTCCGCCGCGAGCAGCGGTTGCACGCTGAGCGTGTCCGGCGCGACGCGCAGCGCCTGACCGCCGCCAGAGGTGATGATCGCGTCGCCGCTGATCGACCACTGTGCGCCGGTGTAGGAGCCGGGCGGAAGGCTGGCGCTGTCCCACACCGGCCGGACCTCGCCGGTGAGAATGTTGACGCGTGCCGCGCCGAACCCGCCGCCGGTCTGCGCCCCGATCAGGACTTCCGTGCCGTCCGGGCGCCAGGAGATCGGGCCGGTGTAGGCGAAGGGGCCACTGGCGATGCCGGAACCGCTGTAATTGCTGCGGGCCAGGTGGACGGTGCGGCCCTCCGCGCTGCGCAGCCAGACGCCATCCTGCGAGAAGTCGCCCGCTGCGCCAGGTTCCGCGTCCGGTGTTTGCAGAACATACGCCAGCCAGACGCCCAGCGGTGACCATGCCAGCGCCTTCGGCGTCAGGCGCGTCCCATCCGACCCGGCGGGTGGCGCGATCGGCAGGCCGCCGACCGTCATCTCGCCGTTGCGCGCGATGTAGGCGAGCGTGCCGTCGGGCGCGACGCTATACGCCTCGACGCCCCAGGGCGTGAAGCTAAGCTGCTCGGGCGCAGTCAGACCCCATTGCAACCGCCAGACCTGCGGCGCACCCGCGTCGCCGCCGAGGTAATAGAGCGTTTCGGGCAGCGCATCGACTTCTTCCAGGCCGGTCAGCGCGAAGATGTCGCGCCCGGTGCCGCCGATCGCGCGCCCGCTGCCATCATCCAGCGGCGGGACGGTTGGCGGGCTGGATGGCGTGCGCGT
>JADLHR010000295.1 GCA_020848665.1 Anaerolineae bacterium | reverse complement strand
TCCCGCGCCCTGCTCCTGGCGTGGGCCAAAGTAAATACCGCTGGTCAGCTCCCGCACAAAGAGGATATCGACGCCGTCCAGCAGCTCGGCGCGCAGCGGCGCGAAGGTTGACAGCGCGGGATACGCCTTGACCGGGCGCAGGTTAGCGAATAGATCGAAGTGCTGGCGCAGGCCGAGCAATCCCTGCTCTGGGCGGACGGGCGCGGATGGATCGGACCATTGAGGGCCGCCGACCGCGCCCAGCAGCACGGCGTCGGCCTGTTCGCAAGCGCGCAAGGTCTCGGCCGGGAGCGGCTCGCCGGTCGCGTCGATTGCGCAGCCGCCCATCAGCGCCTCGTGAAACGTGAAGCTGTGTCCCCAGCGATCGGCGACTGCACGCAGCACGCGCACAGCCGCCGCCGTGACTTCCGGGCCGACTCCGTCGCCCGGCAGCGTGACAATCGTTGCTTGCATCATGTTCGCTCGATTCTTCGCGCACGCTCACCGGTAGAGACTGTTATGAACTTTGCTGGCTGATGGTTGAAGCCCCCCATCCTTCCGACCTGCGGTCGGTTCCTTCCCCCAGGGCGAGGGAAGGAAAAGCGCCGGACCGACTCCCCTTCCCTCATTTTGGGGGCAAGGGGTCGGGGGATGGGGGATTTACCCTGCGCAGTTGCGTAACAGGCCCTAGGCCAGCGCGAGTCCGTATTCGACGCTGTCGGCCAGCGCCAGCCAGCTTGCCTCGATAATGTTCGCGCTGGCGCCGACCGTGCTCCAGCGCTGCGCGCCGTTCTGCGTGTCGATCAGCACGCGGGTCGTGGCGGCGGTGCCATTCTGCCCGTCGAGGATACGCACCTTGTAGTCGGCCAGGTGGAAAGCGGCAAGCTGCGGGTAAACCGGCGTCAGCGCCTTACGCAGCGCCTGGTCCAGCGCGTCAACCGGGCCGTTTCCTGACGCGACAGTATGCAACTCCTCGCCCTGCACGCGAACCTTGATCGTCGCCTCGGCAAACAGACCGCGCCCGCGCCGGTTCTCGACCACCGCCATGAAGTCTACCAGCTCGAACGGCGGGGTGTAATCGGGCTTCTGGCGCGCCATCAGCACGGCGACCGAGGCTTCTGCGCCTTCGAAGACGAATCCGCGATTCTCCAGTTCTTTGATCCGGTCGAGCACGGCCCGCGCCTCAACATCAGCCAGATTCAGCCCGTATTCCTCGGCCTTGCTGAGCATATTGCCGCGCCCACTGAGGTCCGAGACCAGCACACGCATCTCGTTGCCGACCAGCGCCGGATCAATATGCTGATAGCTGTCGATATTGCGGCGGATCGCGGCGACGTGCATCCCGCCCTTGTGCGCGAAGGCGCTGCGGCCCACATACGCGGCCTGGGTATTCGGCGCCATGTTCGCGATCTCGGCGACCGTGTGCGACACACGCGATAAGAGGCGCAGCGCGCCTTCCGGCAGACAGCGCAGTCCCATCTTCAGTTCCAGATCGGGCACAATTGAGCAGAGATTCGCGTTGCCGCAGCGCTCGCCGTAGCCGTTGATCGTCCCCTGTACGTGTACCGCGCCCTCGCGCACGGCAGCGAGCGTGTTGGCGACCGCCAGCTCCCCATCGTTATGCGTGTGGATGCCAAATCGCGCCTGCGGAAAAGCCGCCCGCACGGTCCGCACCATCGTCTCAATTTCCCACGGCAGCGAGCCGCCGTTGGTGTCGCACAGCACGATCATCGCCGCGCCGCCGTCCAGCGCGGCCTGGATCGTCTGGCAGGCGTAGTCCGCGCTCAGCTTATAGCCGTCGAAGAAGTGCTCGGCGTCGTAGATCACCTCGCGGCCCTGCGCGCCGAGAAACGCCAGCGACGCGCGGATCAGACGCAGGTTTTCTTCGGGCGTGGTGCGCAGCACTTCGGTGACGTGCAGCAGCGAAGTCTTGCCGACCACTGTCGTGACCGGCGTCTCGGCGTCGAGCAGCGCGCGCAGGTTTGCGTCGTCTTCGGGCTGTCCACCGACGCGGCACGTCATGCCGAACGCAGCAATCTTCGCGTGCTTTAGCTCAAGCGCGCGCGCCTGCTGGAAGTACGCCGCGTCTTTCGGGTTGGAGCCGGGCCAGCCCCCTTCGATATAGGTGACGCCCAGCTCGTCGAGCAGCGCCGTCACGCGGAGCTTGTCATCGACCGAGAGCGAAACGTTCTCGCCCTGGGTCCCATCGCGCAGCGTTGTGTCGTAAACTTCGATCTGGGTCTGCGTGGTCATCAGCGTTCCTCTTTTCGGTGAGCGGCATCCTCGTGCGGCAGGTTGGTCAATCGATTCGAGGCAGGACCACGCCGGACTGACAACGGCCGTCCTGCCCCTGCGGAGCAGGACAGCCTGCTCCGCTAGCGCTTAATCTCAATCCCCAGCTCGCGGCGGGTATAGGGCACCAGCCCGCCCGCGTTGATGATCCCCAGCACGAACGGGGGATAAGGGCTGGCCTGATAGGTTTTGCCGGTGCGCTGATTGGTGATCGTTCCGGTCACCAGGTCAACGCTCAGCACGTCGCCTTTCTGCGCGTCCTCAACCGCTTCCGGTGATTCGAGGATCGGCAGGCCGATGTTGATCGCGTTGCGAAAGAAAATCCGCGCGAACGACTCCGCGATGATGCACGATACGCCCGCGCCCTTGATGCTGATCGGCGCGTGCTCGCGGCTCGACCCGCAGCCGAAGTTCCGCCCGCCGACGATAATATCGCCTGGCTCTACTTCGCCGGCGAACGCGGTGTCGAGGTCTTCCATGCAGTGCGCGGCGAGCGTTTTCGGATCGGTCGTCACGAGATAGCGCGCCGGGATGATCACGTCCGTGTCGATGTTGTCGCCGTACTTCCAGACTTTGCCTTCAAGCTTCATCCGTCTGCCTCTCCCGTTACAGCTCGGCCGGGTGCGCCAGCCGCCCCATGATCGCGCTCGCCGCCGCGACCGCCGGATTCGCCAGGAACACACGCGCGTCGCGGTGGCCCATGCGCCCCCGGAAGTTCCGGTTGCTGGTGCTGACGCAGACCTCGTCGCCTGCCAGCACGCCCATGTGCCCACCCAGGCACGGCCCGCACGTGCTGGTGCTGACCGCCGCCCCGGCCATCGTGAACAACTCCGCCCAGCCCTGGCGCAGCATATCCAGGTACACCGCCTGCGAGCCGGGGATGATCATCACGCGCACATCGGGGCTGAACTCGCGCCCTGTCCGCTGCAGGATGTCCGCCACAATCGCCATGTCCTCAAAGCGCCCGTTGGTGCAGCTTCCGATGAAAACCTGATCGACCTTCTCCGGCCTGATCTGGCTGATGGGGTGCACGTTGTCCGGTGAGTACGGGCACGCGACCTGCGGCTCCATCGTGGAGAGGTCGAACTCGTGCACCGAGATATAACGCGCGTCGTCGTCGGCATAGAAAGGCGTGTAGGGCCGGGTAGCGCGCGCCTCGACGTACTCGCGCGTCACATCGTCGAACGGGATGAAGCCGCACTTGCCGCCCGCCTCGATCACCATGTTGGTCATCGTGAAGCGCTCGGACATGTTCAGCGCGGCCACGCTTGGCCCGGTGAACTCCATCGAGCGATAGAGCGCGCCATCCACCGTGATCTCGCCGATGGTGCGCAGGATCATGTCCTTGCTGTAGACGTACTGCTGCCGCTCGCCTTGATAGACGAACTTCATCGTCTCCGGTACCTTGAGCCAGGTTTTCCCGGTCGCCATCGCAAAGCCGATGTCGGTTGAACCCATGCCGGTCGAAAAGGCGCCCAGCGCGCCATAGGTGCAGGTGTGGCTGTCGCCGCCGACGATCAGATCGCCTGGCAGCACCAGTCCCCGCTCCGGCAGGACGACGTGCTCGATCCCGGCGCGCCCGACCTGGAAACGGTTTTCCAGCACCTGCGCCTCGGCGAAGCGTGTCAGCGTGCGCGTCTGCTCGGCGCTCTTGATATCCTTGTTGGGCGCGAAATGGCTGGGGACCAGCATCACGCGATCACGGTCAAAAACGTTTTCGACGCCGATCGCGTTGAACGAGTCAATCGCGATCGGCGCGGTGACGTCGTTCGCCATGACCACATCGACGCTGACGGTCACCAGATCGCCCGCCGAGACGCCGGTCTCGCCGTCAACATTGTGTGCTCCGATGATCTTCTCGGCTAAGGTTTTGCCCATGTCTTTCTCCTGATTAAGGCACGCGCGCCGCTAGGCGACTGGCGCCGCCATCTGAATGGTCGAGGAATCGCCTTCCGGCGCACGGTCCGCGAAACCGGTGTAGGCCAGCATCTTGTTGAGCGCCGCGAGATAGGCTTTGGCGCTGGCGACAATGATATCGGTGTCCGCGCCGTGCCCGCCAAAGGTGCGCCGCCCGTTCTCGTCACGGCGGATGCGGACCGTCACCTCGCCCAGCGCGTCGATTCCTTCGGTGATCGCGCTGACGCGGTACTCAACCAGCGTGGCCGGAGACGCGACAATCGCGTCAATCGCCTGGTACGCCGCGTCTACCGGCCCGGTCCCGATTGCCGCGTGGACGTGCTCGCGCCCGTCGGGGCCGCGCAGCTTGATCGTAGCCGTCGGCATCCCTGGCTGCCCGCAGGTGACCTGAATCCCCTCAAGCGTGAAGATTTCCTCTGGCCCGTAGAACTCGTCGCTGATCAGCGCCTCGATGTCGGCGTCGGTGACGGTTTTCTTCTTGTCCGCGAGCGCCTTGAACCGCTCGAACGCCTGATTGAGGTCGGCCTCGCTCAGCTCATAGCCCAGCTCGGACAGCCGCACGCGGAAGGCGTGCCGCCCGCTGTGCTTGCCGAGCACCAGGCTGCTCTGTGAGAGGCCGACCGTCTCCGGCGTCATGATCTCGTAGGTCGCCTGGTGCTTCAGCATTCCGTCCTGGTGAATGCCCGCCTCGTGACTGAAGGCGTTGGCGCCAACGATCGCCTTGTTCGGCTGAACCGGCAGCCCGGTGAAGTTGCTGACCATGCGGCTGCTGCGCGTGATCTGCGTCGCGTCGATGCCGGTATCCAGGCCAAAAACATGCGGACGTGTGCGCAGCGCCATGACGACTTCTTCCAGCGAGGTGTTGCCTGCGCGCTCGCCGATCCCGTTGACCGTCACTTCCGCCTGGCGCGCGCCCGCCATCAGCCCGGCGAGCGTGTTGGCCGTCGCCATGCCCAGGTCGTCGTGGCAGTGCACCGACCAGATCACGCGGTCCCCGCCAGCCGTCTCCGCGATCAGCTTGCGCATCAGCGCGCCATATTCGGCGGGCGTGATGTAGCCGACCGTGTCCGGGATATTGAGCGTCGTTGCGCCCGCCTCGACCGCCACGCTCAGCACCTCGACCAGGAAATCCGGGTCGGAGCGGCAGGCGTCCTCCGGCGAGAACTCGATGTCGGCGCACAGCGAGCGGGCATACGCCACCATTTCGCGCGTGCGCGCCACGACCTGCTCGCGCGTCATGCGCAGCTTGTGCTCCATATGGATGTCAGAGGTAGCGAGAAACGTATGGATGCGCGGCCTGGCCGCGTCCTGAATCGCTTCCCACGCCTTATCGATGTCGTTCTTGGTGGCGCGCGCCAACCCGCAGATCACCGGGCCGTCAGGCGTGCCAACTTCGCGCGCGATGCGACGCACGCCCTCCAGATCATCGGGTGAGGCCGCCGGGAACCCGGCCTCGATGATATCTACGCCCAGCCGCGCAAGCTGGCGCGCGATGTCGATCTTCTCGGCGCTGGTCAGGCTGGCGCCCGGCGACTGCTCGCCGTCACGCAGGGTGGTGTCGAAAATCCGAACCCGCTCGGTCTGAACCCCAGGCTCGTCCATGTGCGCTGCGTCCTTTCCTCGTCTGAGCATACTTGCCGATTCACGTTCCG
>JADLHR010000294.1 GCA_020848665.1 Anaerolineae bacterium | reverse complement strand
GATGTCGAGACGGGCGGGCTGGTGATGCTCACCTTCGAGGATGGGACGTTCGCCAGCGTCGATTGCAGTTGGAGCAAGCCGCCGAGCTATCCGACCTGGGGCGGGCTGACGATGGAGCTGGTCGGGGAGACCGGCCTGCTGACGGTGGACGCCTTCAAGCAGACCAGCGCAGTCTACGGCCCGGCGGAGCGCGCCAGGTGGCCGTTCTGGGGATCGGACTCGAACCAGGCGATGGTCGATGAGTTTGCGGCGGCTATCCGCGAAAACCGCGCCCCGGCGATCACCGGCTACGATGGGTACAAATCGCTGGAAGTTGCGCTGGCGGTTTACGAGTCCGCCGAACGTGGGGAGCCGGTCCGCCTGCCGCTGGCGTAAGCTCGTTGGCGCGAGCGCCTCTGAAACACACACCAGCCCGGTGATCACACGCCGGGCTGGTGTTTTTGTCGAGACAGCCGCGCCGGATCAGCGCACGCCGAGCAGTAGCTCGATGGTGAGCTGGTCCAGCTTTTCGTAGCGCAGATCGCGGCGGCCCAGCGCGCCCCGGTCAAAGTCCCAGCCTTTAAGCCGCTGCGCCTTATCGCGGCTGTAGCCGCCTGCCAGCCAGCCGAGCAACCCGTCGTCAGCATGGATCGCCTGGAGCAGCGCCTGGATGTCCGGGTCCTGGTTGAATCGCGCCGCCTTCTCCTTCAGGATCAGGTAGGTCCGCATACAGCCTCGCGCGAAGTCCTTAACGCCCTCAGCGCCTTCGGTGCGGTAGGCGTGCGCATCAAAGTGCCGCGAGCCATTGTAGCCCACATCTTCGAGGAACTTGACCAGGTAAAACGCCTGCTTGATCATCTCCGCGCCAAAGCGGAAATCCTGGTCGTAGCGCCCGAAAAGCTGGTCGTTCAGGTCAATATGGAACAGCTTGCCAGCGTCCCACGCCTGTGCGACGGCGTGCGTGAAGTTCAGGCCCGCCATGTGCTCGTGAGCGACTTCGGGATTGACGCCGACCATTTCCGGGTAATCCAGCGTCTCGATAAAGCCGAGCATCGCGCCGGTTGTCGGCAGGTAGATGTTACTGCGCGGCTCGTTGGGCTTGGCTTCGAGCGCAAATTTCAGATCGTAACCCTGGTCACGCGTGTACTCGCACAGGAAGTTCAGCGCCTCGCGGAAATGCTTGAGCGCCTCTGCCGGGCTTTTGCTGGAATCGGTTTCGGTCCCCTCACGGCCTCCCCAGAAGACGTAGACCTTTGCGCCCAGCTCGACCCCCAAATCGATCGCGCGCAGCGTCTTGTGCAGCGCGTAGGCGCGCACCTGCGGATCGTTGGCGGTGAAGGCGCCGTCCTTGAACGCCGGGTCCCCGAACAGGTTGGTCGTTGCCATCGGAACGACCAGGCCGGTATCGGCCAAGGCGCGCTTGAAGTCCGCCACGATGCGATCGCGCTCGGCGGGGGTCGCGTCAATCGGCACAAGATCGTTGTCGTGCAGGTTGACGCCCCAGGCGCCGACCTCGGCCAGCAGGTGGACGATCTGAACCGGCGTCAGCGCCTTGCGCACCTCGACGCCAAACGGATCGCGTCCGGTGTTGCCGACCGTCCACAGGCCGAACGTGAAACGGTCTTCGGGTTTAGGATCGTAACTGCTCACCAGCGGGTTCCTCCCGGTTATTACTGATGCCGCGCAGCGAAGTCCAACCGTCCTTATTGTAATTGTAGCGTGTTTTCCTTGCCCGGACGGGTGACCGCGCACCCGAAGCGTGCAGCGCAGGCGCTGCCCGGTGGCGTTTCGGCGGACCGAAAGCCAAAACCGAAGGACTATTGTACATTCTTCTAATAATTGATACCATAATCACGTCCTGAGAGTATGGGAATGAAGCCAGAGTGTGCGCATGAACCTCTCCAGCCTCTCGAATGACGATCTCTCCCGGCGCTGCGCCGAGGACACCGCTCGCTTCCACCACCACCAGATCCGCGACACCGCGCATTGCTTTGAACTGCTGCGCCGCGCGCTGGCGGATGGTCGAAGCGAGGCCTTCGCCTGGGTCTACCAGATTTACGAGCCTCAGGTTTTGCGCTGGGTGTACCAGCATGGTCGTTTTCACGAAACCGGCGAGCGCGCCGAGTACTTTGCCAACCAGGCGCTGACCAACTTCTACTTCGCGCTGCGGGGCGACAAGTTCGCCCGGTTTGACGAGCTGGCTCAGTTGCTGACCTATCTCAAGCTGTGTGTGCATTCGTGTATCGCGCAGTATCTCCGCAGGGAGCAGGCGCTGCACATGACCGATCTGGACAACGAAAGCGTGTTCGCGGCCGAAGCAGACCTGGCTGAGGACATGCAGGTCGCTGAATTATGGGCGCACGTCTGCGACCTGCTGCCCGACGACGGCGATCGGCTACTGGCGCGCTGCGTGTTTGTCCAGGCCATGAAACCGGCGCAGATCGTGCGCGGGTATCCCGACCGGTGGCAGACGCCGCGCGAAGTGTCGGTCGCGCTCCAGCGTATCCGCCGCAACCTGCGCAAAGACCCTCTCCTGCGCCGTTACGCCGGGATCACCGCCGCTGACCCCTCCTAACCCTTCCTGAAAACTGTGATAAACTTCACTGCTCAGCGTTTATCAGATCAAGCGCCGGACGACCAAACGGACCTCGACGTTGCCATGACTTGCCAACTGCCTCCCCCGCTATCAGATGACGAGATCAGCGCCGTGCTGGATGGGACTGCTGAAGAAGGCGTCATCCAGCACGTGGCCTTGTGCCCGGACTGCGCCGGACGTGTCGCGGACGCACGCCGCCTCGAAGCCGTGTTGTTCCGGCACCTGAGCCGCTGGGACTGCCCGCCCGCGCAGACTCTCAGCGAGTATCATCTCCGGCTGCTGCCGGAGGGCGATGCGCGTCGAATCGCAGAGCACGTCGCGGGCTGTTTGGCGTGCCAGGCCGAGTTGTCGGAACTGAGCGCATATCTGATCAATAACCCGGAAGGAACGGCCCCCGCGCCCGAAACATCTCCGGGGCCGCAGCGTCGCTTGCTGCCGCAGATGCTGCTTGGCACGGTGCTGATGCGGCGCCCGACGATGGCGCTGCGCGGCGCCGGCGACGAGCCGACGATCGTCGAGGCAGACGGGATGACGGTGTATCTCAAGGCTGACTCCGGCGCAGGACGCGCTGTTCTGCTAGGGCAAATGGCTGGCGACGCGCTGGCCGATTGGATTGGCGCGCTGGTTCAGCTCCGGCAGGACGGCGCGCTGCGTCAGATGACGGAAGTCGATCAGTTCGGCTCGTTTCGGTGCGAGGGCTTCGCGCTGCGACCGTTTGAGCTGCGTATTGCCGCGCGAGGCGGCCTGACTCTTTTTATCCCGCAGATTAGCCTGACCGAATAATCCCTGATGAACTGGCATTCAGCCGCCTGGGAGCGAGGGGCATGACAGGCGATCTTCTGAGTCGCCTTGTCGCCGATCCTGATGCAATCGCCACGCTGGCCGATCCGCTGCCGGACGCTGTGGCCGATCCGCTCGTCGAGTATCTGAAACGCGAGGCGGATCGCCACTGGTGGATCGACGCCAACCGCTCGCTTGATCTGGCGAACCTGATCGTGCTGGTCGGCGAACGGCGGAACGACCCGCGCCAGACTGCGCTCGGCCTGATGGCGCGCGGCGACGCGCTTAAATTCCTGGGGCAGATCGAGCCGGCGTGGGAGGTGCTGGAGCAGGCGGGGGCGCTGTTCCGCGCCGCTGGTGACGAGGTCGGCTGGGGGCGAACGCGCATCGGTCGTCTGCTGATCAGCCTCGACCTGGGATGTGTGGACGAGGCGTTGCGCGATGCAGACGAAGCGCGCGCCAGGTTCATCGCGCGCGGCGCGCACGAAGTTCTGCTACGCCTTGATCTGAACAGCGGCATCGTCTTTGATCTGCTCGGCGATTACCGGCAGGCGCTGAGCCACTACGAGGCTGCGCTTGCGGTGGCGGAAACGCTCGGCGAAGCGGGGCAGGCGTATCTTGGCGCGCTCTACACCAATCGCGGTTATGCCTACTCCTATCTGGGTGAGCTTGATCGCGCGATGGCCGATCATGAGCGGGCGTACGCCGTCTGCCTCGCGCGGGGCGAGGAGCATGGCGCGGCGGTCGCGCAGATGAATATGGCCCACATCGAGCAGGCGCAGGGCCGCTACCGGCGTGCGCTGGCCCGGCTGCACGATGTGTTTGCGCAGGTGGGTGAGCACTTGCTGCTGGAATCGACCGCCCGCCGCGACATGGTTGCCTGTTATCTGGCGCTGAACCGCTATCCGGAAGCGCGCGAGCTGGCGCTCAGCGTTGTGGCGGCGTATCGGGAAGCCGGAGCCGCCTACGAGATGGCGCGCACGCTGCTGCTGTTGGCCCAGGCCGAAGGCGAACAGGACCATTTTGACGCGGCGCTGGCGGCGCTCGACGCGGCGGAAGAGGTGTTCGTTTCGCTTGGCTCGGAGTCCTGGCTGGCGACGAGCCGTCTGTGGCGCGCCCGGATCGCGTGGCAGCAGGGGGATGTCGCTGCCGCGCAGGAAGATCTCGACGCGGCGTTGGCTTTTTTCGCGACCAGCGGCCAGCAGGCCGACCTCGCGGCAGCGCGGCTGGTGCAGGCGCAGGTGCATCTTGCAGCGAACAGGCCCGCCCAGGCAGAGCAGGCGGCGCGCGCTGCCCTGACCACGGCGCGCGAGCTGAGCCTACCCGGCCCCCGTTACGGCGCGCATCTTCTGCTGGGCCGCCTGCGTGAGCGGGAAAAGAGACCGGGTCGCGCCGCGCGCGAGTATCAGGCCGCGGCCTGCGCGGTCGAGCGCGTCCAGCGCCGTCTGACGATCACATTGCGCCCCGGTTTTCTGGAAGACAAGCAAGACGCCTTGCGCGCGCTTGTGCGCCTCTCTCTGCGTGAGGGGCATCCGGCGCGCGCCTTCGAGGCGCTGGAACGCGCGAAGTCGCAGGTTTCGCTGAGCTACATCGCCAACCGCGAAACCCTGCGCTGGCCGGTGGCTGATCCATCGACACGAGCGCTGCTCGACGAGCTGGACCAGCTCCGCGCCGAGCATCACTGGTACTATCGCGCTGCGCTCCCTGATCAGGACCCCGGCCAGCCGGAAGGCCGGGTCGATCCTGAGCAGGCGCGGCGCGAGCTGGCGGCGCGCGAGCGGCGTATGCGCGCCCTGACGGAGCGTCTGTACCTGTCGGCGAGCGATGATGTGCGCGCGATCGCTGCGCCTGGCCTGGATATGATCCAGGCGGCGCTGGGCGAAGATACTCTGCTGGTGGAGTACTACATTGACGGGGACGATCTGTACGTGTTTGGCGTCGGGCAGCACTTCGCTACTGTCGCTGGGCTGCCAGCGACGCTTCATACTGTCGAGCGCATGATCGAGCAATTCTATTTCAATGCGTCGTGTGCGCTGCGCAGCGAGCCGGAGTCTCTGGCGGCGCGCAGCCTCTCACAACTGGGTCGCCAGTTGCTCAGCCGCCTGTACGACGTGCTGTTGGCCCCGGTGATGGAGCGCTTTGCGACCGCGCGCCGCCTCGTCGTGGTGCCGTTTGGCGTGCTTCATTACCTGCCGTTTCATTTGCTGGTCGATTCACAGGGGCACTATCTGATCGAGCGTGCTGAGGTCGTCACGTTCCCGGCGGCAGGGCTGCTGTGCCGCGTACCGGTCGGGCGTGAGCCAGGTGCTTTGGTGCTGACTTGCTCGCGCGATGGCGCGCTGCCGCAGACCGCGCATGAAGGTGAGCTTGTGCAGCGCCTGCTCGGTGGCGCGCTGTACCGCGAGGCGTCCGCCTGCCGAAGCCTTCTGGAGCGAGCGCCGCGCCAGGTGCTGCATATCGCTGCACACGGTGAGCACCGGCTCGATCAGCCCGATCTTTCGTATGTTGAACTGGCGGACGGGCAGGTTTTTACCGATGATTTGCTTCAGCACGACCTGGGGTATGAGTTGGTGACGC
Source organism: Anaerolineae bacterium (assembly GCA_020848665.1). Taxonomy (GTDB): domain Bacteria; phylum Chloroflexota; class Anaerolineae; order Aggregatilineales; family Aggregatilineaceae; genus DYGX01. Next base: position 3,444 of record JADLHR010000294.1, on the reverse strand, counting down.
TCAGCGCCTGCGAAACGGGCCGGTCAACCGTCGCGCCCGGCGACGAGCTGATCGGGTTGGGGCGCGGATTCCTTTACGCAGGGGCTGGGGCGCTGCTGACCAGCCTGTGGCGTGTGCCAGATGTGATAGCGGCGCGCTGGATGGAGCATTTCTATCGATCCCTGGTCGGCGGACAGTCCAAAGGGGCGGCGGTCCAGTCTGCGCATCGCGCGCTGCTGGCCGAAGACGGCGCGGTGCATCCTGCATTTTGGGGCGCGTTCCAACTGGTGGGCGATTCTCGCCCGCTGTCCTGATCGCGGGATCGCATGGCAGACAGGAGCCTGACATGATCAAGAGTCATTCCTCTGATGGGCAGGAGAGTGTTTATTTTGCGCCGGGTGAACTGCTGTTTCTGGTGGAGCACGACGAGCCGCTTGACCCTGGCGCGCTGGTAGAGGCGGTGCAGGCGCATCCGCTTGTTCGCGGCGACGAGCGGCTGGCGAAAGCGCGCTTCTCAACGGAGCGTGTGCTGAGCTTCGCCCCACCAGCGAGTGAGGTTATGTCAGGACCTGAGCAGGTCAAGCGGCGGTCCCTCAGCGCGCTGTTCGGTCGCGCTGCGCTGTCGCAGGCGGATCGTCGCCTGGCCGTGTACTCGACCGTCTTCGCCGATCTCGATCTCCCGGACGCGGAGCTGATCACACTGGTTGAGGAGCTTGATCGCCGTCTGGAAGCGGGAGGCGAGCCGGGACCGGGCAGGATCGTCCTGCGTACAGTGACGCCGAACTGGCTGGCTGCTGGCGCGCCCTACCACATTGGCACAGGCGGACCGGGCGCACAGCCGGTGCCGGCCAAGATCGAAACCGGCGCATGGTGGCAGTCCGCCGGAGCGGACGCAACAGGTGCGCCCTTTTCGTTCGCACTCCCGCTCGCCCTGGCGCAGTCAACGGCTGCCGGGGACGGCGTCCAGATCGCGATTCTCGACACTGCGCCAGGCCCGGAGGAGTTGAAGCGGGCCTTCAGTCGTTGGCAGGGCGACCATCCGTTGATTCGCGGACTGCTGGGGCCGACTGGCGCATTGCCCTCAGCGCGGCTGCGAGTCAGTTTCGGTGATGGGACGCTGTTCGCGTGCCTGAACTCCGAAGAGAGTGGTTTTCAGCTTGCCGATCACCGCTACCGGATGGCCGATCACGGCCTGTTTGTCGCCGGGATTATCCATTCGATTGCTCCGCAGGCAAGCCTGCACCTGATCCGGGTGCTCAACGATTTTGGGGTGGGCACGCTGGAAACGATCACGCGCGGGCTGCACGGCGTTTACACGCAGCGCGATCGGTCCCGCCCGCTGGTTGTCAACCTGAGCCTGACGCTCAGCCTGCCCTTGCGCGGCCATCAATACCCGGCTATCGGCCCGGCGCGGCTGTTCGCGGATGCCGGGTTCATCGAGCGCATGGGCTGGCCGCTGCGCTGGACCTGTGACTTGCTTCAAGATGACGATGTGCTGATCGTCGCTGCTGCCGGAAACGACGCTTCTTTGGGGAACCGTCCCTTCGCCCGGCAGCCGGCAGCGTTTGACAGCGTTGTCGGCGTTGGAGCGCTCGGCGTGGATGGCGCTCCGGCGGGGTACTCCAACTTGGCCGATCAACCCTCACGTATCGGTATCGCCACTTTTGGCGGCGATACAGATGCCAGCGGCGCGGCTGATTCGGAGGGCGGCGTGCTCGGCGTGTATATCGGCGAGTTTCCAGACGGCGCGAAAAACGAGAACGGCTGGGCGCGCTGGGCGGGCACCTCTTTCGCCGCGCCGGCTATCGCTGGAGTCCTTGCGCGGCTGCGCAGCACAGTCTATTCGCCGCAGGACGCTCTGCGCAAAGTCTATGAGACACAGGGCGAGGTGACGCCGATGCCTGCTGTGGAGGAGGTGCTTAGCCTCCGGCAAGGCTGACGAATTCGGCTGTCGGGAGATGCTCTGGCTTGGCGTCTGGGTCAACTTGTGCTCTAATGGGTTGCAGCTTTCGCGAGGCTGATCGGCGCTGCGTAGCGGGTCGGGTTCGCGGTGCGCTGCAACACCCGATCCAGTAGCTTGGGCTGATCATGCCATCTATGACGCTCCAAGACAACACGCCAGTACCCTATGCCTCCGGGATCATCAACCGGCCCCGGCTGATCGAGAAGCTTCAGGCAGCGGTTACATACAAGCTGACGCTGATTAGCGCGCCGCCAGGGTATGGGAAGACGACGCTCGCCTCGCAATTTGCGCGCCAGGCGCAGTGCCCGGTTGTCTGGCAGACGGTCGAAGAACGCGACCGGGACCTCCCGAATCTTTACAATCGCTGTCTCGTGGCGCTTGAGTTGATCGCGCCGGGCATCCGGCGGCTGCCGACGGCTCACGCCTATCCGCCGGGCGAGCTGGCCGCGCTGATCACCGACTACCTGCGTGAAAACGTTGCTGGCGATGCGATCTACCTGCTCGACGACGTGCAGAAGATCGCCGGTTCTTCGTCGGCGGAAATCTGGCTGCGCGAGCTGGTCGCGCGGCTGCCGCGCCAGGTTCACCTGATAATCATCAGCCGGATGCTGCCTGACTTGCCACTGGCGGAGATGATCGCGCGGCGTGAGGTCCAGGCGATCGGTCAGGAGCAGTTGCGCCTGACGCCGCACGAAGTCTATTTTCTGGCGCACGAGACGCAAGCGTCGGCCCCCTCGATTTCTGAGGTACACAAGCTGGTCAACCGTCTCGAGGGCTGGGCTGCCGGAATCGCGCTCGCGCTTCAGCCGCTGCCAGCCGAGCTTGAGCGCGCCATGCTGGAGGGTGGTGAGGGGCCAGAAGCTCTTTTTGATGCGCTGGCGAATTCCATGCTCCAGGCGCAGCCGCCTCCGCTGCGTGATTTCTTGCTGGCTTCATCCTCTTTGCGCCGGCTTACGCCAGAGTTGTGCACGAACGCTCTGGGGCTGTCGTCGGCGGCGGAGTGGCTGGCCGAAACGCAGATCCGGAACCTGTTTTTGTCGAAGGCGCCCGATGGGCTGTTCTACCACACTCTCTTTCGCAATTTTCTCCAGGAACAGCTCAAAAAGCAGTCGCCGGAGCTGTACTACAATCTGCACGTCAAGGCGGCGCGCTGGTTTGAAGAGACGGGTAGTCTTGAAGACGCGTTCGAGCACTTTATGGACGCGGAATTACCGGAGCGAGCGGGCGCTCTCGCCGATCGCGTGGCCGCGTCCTTCTTTGCCCAGGGGAAGACCGAATCGCTTATGCGATGGGGGGCGGACCTTGACGCAGCGTCGATAACTGCCCCGCGCCTGGCGTACGCCTGCGCGCTGATCCATACCGATCGCTATGAGTACGCTGAGGCTGAGGTCAAGCTTGATCACGCCGAGCTTGGCTTTGAAGAACAACAGGATAGCGCCGGGCTGATCGATGTGCGTATTCAGCGGGCGCTGCTCAATTTGCAGCGGGGACAGTACCGGCGG
>JADLHR010000293.1 GCA_020848665.1 Anaerolineae bacterium | reverse complement strand
TCCGGCCCGCCGCGCACGACCGGCGCGGCGGCGATACTGTCCAGACAGGCAGCCAGCAGCGGCGCTACGTTCCAGCTTACGATGATGATCGACAGGTCCAACCGGGGTCCTCTTTCGGGCGGATCGGGCGGTTATGTCCGCGCTCGCGGGGGATTTTACCAGCATTTTACAAAACATCCGATGACCGGTGACGAATGCGTAACAATTGCGCCCAAGACTCAGGGCAACGAGTTGGATCATGGCGCTGCCAAAGCGGCGCGAAAGGAACGAGCGATGAAGAAGATGAAGAAGTGGACGGTTGTGTTTTCGCTGGTCATGGTGGCTGCGATTGGGCTGGGCGCCGCTGCGAGCGCCCAAGCGCAGGGGCCACGCGACATGGGCGGCAAGGGTGTATTTTCGCGCCTGTGGTCGGAGCTGATCGACGCGGTAGGCGACGCGACAGGGATGACAGACGCCGCCGTGCGCCAGCAGGTGCGCGACGGTCAGACCCTCACCGCAATCTGCGCCACGAACGACTGCGATCTCGACGCCGTGCGCGCTGAGGTGACCACCGAAGTCGAGAGCGCAGTTGCCTTCGCGGTCGAGAATGGGCGCCTGACGCAGGCGGAGGCTGACGAGTACCTGGCCGAGCTGCCCGGCGCGATTGACGCGGCGCTCGAAACGACAACCCCCTTGCGCGACCTGCTCAGCGGCGCGGCGCTCGACGCGCGCAGCGCGGCGGAGCTGGTTCAGACGCTGCGGCTGATGGCGGACCTTTCGCGGGATGACTTGCAGGACGCGCTCGATCAGGACCTGACGCTCGCTGCGCTGGCTGCGCAGGCCGGACTGAGTGAGGAAGATGTGATCGCGCAGGCGTTGGAACACCTCGGAAATCACCTTCAGGTGTGGGTCGATCACGGACGGATTACCCAGGACCAGGTGGACGAGGTGCTGGCGTCCGCTGCCGAGAGCTATCCCGAGTTGATGCAGCAGCCGCTCTCTGAGCTTCAGGACGACTTCGGCGGGAGGATGCGCGCGCTGCACGACCGGAGGGCGGATCGCAGGGATGGGCGTGGCGGCTGGATGGGCCGCTAAGTCAGCCGCATCATCTGGTCGGGCTGTGTCTGGCCCACGTGCGAGCGCCCTGCGGGGCGCTCTTTTTCCGCCTGCTGCGTGTGTTCGGTGCGCTGGCGTGCCTGCGCCCTGACTTGTGCCACAATCAGAAGTATGCCATAAGTAATCCGGGGATTTGTCCGGGGAATGGTATTGTCTGCCAAGAGGAAACTCATGCTGTCGGGAAAAGTTGCGCTTATCGCCGGGGGGTGCGATCACGGCATCGCGCGAAGCACCGCGCTCACGCTCGCATTGCACGGCGCGCGGATCGCGTTTGGCTGCACGCCGCAGAACCCTGGCGCAGACGCGAAAGCGGATGCCGATAACCTGATCGCCACCATTCGCGACTTTGGCGGCGAGGCGCTTGCGTTTCCGCTGGAGCCGCGCCACCCTGAGGCGGTCGCCGCGTGGATCGGCGCGGCGGTGGCGGAGTTTGGCGCAGTGGATTTATTGGTGAGCCGTGTTGCGCCGGGCTGGGACGCCAGCGCGGCGGCGAATCTGACTACGGACGCGCTCGACGCCGTAGTGCAGGCCGAGATTGAGGGCACGCTGCTGTGCATCCAGGCGTGCCTGCCCGTGATGCGCCAGAACGGCTGGGGCCGGATTGTCGTGATCGGGCCGTTCGAGCCAGTGTCGTGGATACACGGGCGTTCCGCCAGCCACGCGCGGCGTTTTCTGGCGCAGCACTTCGAGCGGCGCGAGCGCCCGCACAACATCACCGCCAACCTGATTCATCCGGGGTGGAGCGGTATCGGCGCAGGGAATTTCGATGCGGCGCTCGCCGCTGCACGTCATGAATCCGCCTGGGAGGCGCGGCGCCAAGCCTCGGCCCAGGATGTCGCCGACGCGGTGCTCTTTCTGTGCAGCGAGGCGGCGCGCTTCATCACCGGCAGCCAGCTTTTTTTCGCGCTGGAGTAGCGCGCCGCTCAGCCAGCCGGAAAATCTGGTTCCGGTGGCAGGCGGAACAGGTGCTCGGCGTTGGCGGAGGTCTGTGCGGCGAACGTCTCGTCCGAGACCGTTCGCAGCGCCGCGAGCCGCTCCGCGATCAGGCGCACGTAGGCCGGACGGTTGGGGCGGCGCCCGCGATAGAGATGCGGTGTCAGGAAGGGGCCGTCCGTCTCGACCAGGATGCGATCGTCCGGCACGCGCGCCGCAATATGCCGCAGATCGTCGGCGTTCTTGAATGTCACCGGCCCGGTGAAACCGAGATAGAAGCCCAGGCTCAGCCCGCGCTCGGCGGCGGCTTGTGGCGCCGAGAACGAGTGCAGTACGCCCGGACGGTCGCGCAGCGCGAGCGGCAGCGTGGGAACCCACCGCGCCAGAATGTCCAGCACGTCGCTGCTCGCGTCGCGGTTGTGAATGATGACCGGCAATTCAAGCGCTGCTGCCAGCGCAAGCTGCGCCTCGAACGCATGCCACTGGGTTTGTTTCGGCGAGTCGTCCCAATGATAGTCCAGCCCGATTTCCCCGATGGCGACGACCTTCGGCTGCGCCGCTAACACCCGCAGGGTCTCGATCCACTCGTCCGACCAGCCCGCCGTGCTGTTTGGGTGGATCGCGACGGCGGCGTAGACGCCCGGATAGCGCGCCGCCAGATCGACTGCCGCCCGCGAGCGCGCGAGGTCGGTGCCGGGGTTGAGGATGCGCGTTACCCCGGCTTCGACGGCTTCGCGCACGATGTCGTCGCGCAGCCCGTCGTAGCTGTCGAAATCGAGGTGGCAGTGGGTGTCGATCAGGCGCATACGGGTCGTCAGCGCACCACTTCGCCGTTGCGCAGCATTTGCAGGTCCGCCTCGACCATCATCTGGATCAGGCTGGCGAACGTAACGCTTGGCTCCCAGCCCAGCTTGCGGCCCGCCTTCGAGGGATCGCCGACCAGCAGATCGACTTCCGCCGGGCGCATGAACCGCTCGTCCTGCACGACATACCGCCGCCAGTCGAGGTCGAGCGCGTCGAAGGCGGTGCTCACCAGTTCCTCGACGGAATGCGTCTCGCCGGTGGCGATCACATAATCGTCGGGCGTGTCCTGCTGAAGCATCAGCCACATGGCGCGCACGTAATCGCCCGCGAAGCCCCAGTCGCGCCGCGCGTCAAGGTTGCCCAGGCGCAGCTCGTTCGCCAGCCCCAGCTTGATCTTGGCGGCGGTGTGCGTCACTTTGCGCGTCACAAATTCCAAACCCCGGCGCGGGCTTTCGTGGTTGAACAGAATCCCGCTGACGGCATAGAGGTTATAGCTTTCGCGGTAGTTGACCGTGATCCAGTGGCCGTAGACTTTCGCCACGCCGTAAGGGCTGCGCGGGTAGAAGGGGGTCGTCTCGCGCTGCGGAACCTCGCGCACCTTGCCAAACATCTCGCTGCTCGACGCCTGGTAGAAACGGATTGCCGGATCGACGTGGCGGATCGCGTCCAGCAGACGGGTGACGCCCAACGCGGTCACGTCGCCGGTGAAAACCGGCTGCGTCCACGAAGTCTGCACGAAGCTCTGCGCGGCGAGATTATAGACCTCGTGCGGTTGGCATTCGGCCAGCGCAAGCTGAAGGGATGTCTGGTCCAGCATGTCGCCGGGGATCAGGCGCAGGCGGTCCTGAATGTGATCGATCCGGCTGAAATTGACTGTGCTGGTGCGGCGGACCAGGCCAAACACCTCGTACCCCTTATCGAGCAGGAACTCGGCCAGATACGAGCCGTCCTGCCCGGTGATGCCGGTGATCAGCGCGCGTTTGGTCATGCGTCACAACTCCTGAGATTTCACGAAGGTTCAGAGCCGGGCGGGGCGCACAGGCACGCCCAGCGATTGGCGCCAGTCGTTGAGGATGTCGAGCAGGGTGCGCTCGAAGGGAATGGCCGGTTCCCAGCCGGTCGCGGCGCGCAGCTTGCGCACGTCGCCCACGCGGCGTGGTACGTCTGAGGGGCGCATCCGGGCTGGGTCGGGCCGGACCTCGATCACCGCTGTGCTGTAGCTCAGCAGCGTGTCGAGCAGCGATTGAATGCTGTGCCCGCTGCCGCTGCACACGTTGTACGCTTCGCCCGGCGTGCCGCGCTCCAGTAACAGGTGATAGGCGCGCACCACGTCACGCACATCGGTGAAGTCGCGCTCGGCGGCCAGGTTGCCGACATCCATCACCGGCGCGCGCTGGCCCGCCTCGATCGCCGCGATCTGGCTGGCGAAATCTGCCGCAACGAAGCCGCCGCGCTGGCTGGGGCCGATATGGTTGAAAGGTCGCGCCCGGATGATCGCCATGTGGTGCGCGATGAAGTATTGCAGGCCGAGCATATCCTGCGCGATCTTGCTGACGCTGTACGGGCTGGCTGGCTCGAAGGGACAGGTCTCGTCGATCGGCGTGATCGCGCCGCCTGCCGCGCCGTAGATTTCGCCGGAGCTGACGATCAGCACGCGCGCCGCGATCCCGCTCTGCAAGATCGCCTGCTGCAAGTTGACCTGAATGCGGATGTTGTTTTCGAGCGTTTCCCAGGGATTGCGGAATGACGCGCCGACGTCGGCCAGCGCCGCGAGGTGGAACACGCGCTCCGGCTGCGTCGCCTCGATCAGCGCGCGGACCGCGTCGGGATCGCGCAGGTCCACCTGGTGCTGTGTCACCGGGTGGCCGTCCAGGCGAGGATTAGCGCCGGGCGGGGTGAGCACTGCCGCGTCGATGGCGGCCTGACCGGGCAGGCTCAGCAGGTAATCGACCAGATGCCCGCCGACGAATCCCCCGGCTCCCGTAATCAGCACACGCACAAGGTTGCTCCGCATCGAGTGGGTTCCGCCGGTCTGCGCCGGCGGGACGCTCAGCAGGGGTTCATTATACCGTGCGCAATGATCCGGGCAAGCGCACCCTGGCCCGGATCAAAAAGCCCCGGCGACGGGTGAGGCGCAGGGGCTTGATTTGATTTGGCGGCGCCGGCGTTATCCGGCCTTGACCGCGATCTGACGTGGGCGCACGGCTTCGGCCTTCGGCAGCGTCAGGGTCAGGACGCCGTTGCTGAACGCGGCCTCGACCTTGTCCGCATCGATCGGTGTGTTAATCGTCAGCGTGCGCTCGAACTTGCCGGTGGGGCGCTCCAGCAGGACGTACTTGCGGCCGTTCGCTTCTTCGCGCTTGATCTCGCCGCGAATCGAGAGCGTGTCGCCTTCCAGCGTGATCTCGATTTCTTCGGGCCTCAGGCCGGGCACGTCGGCACGGATGACGATCGTTTCGTCGGTGAAATAGGCGTCCATCGGCAGGAGCCAGGCGCCGGTCCCGCGCGACTCGCTGCCGCGCACAAAGGCATCGCCCAGCATCTTATCGACCGCCTGACGCATCGTAATCATCTCGCGGATAGGGTCAAAACGGGACATGCTCGACATTTCCAATCGCTCCATTTCACGCTGATCTCGCAATACAAGGGTGCGCGACACCCGGAAGTCCGCGCACGTATCGCCATTATGTGGCGGATGCTTCCAGTCTAAACAGCCTGCAACAGAAGAACATTAGCGCCGCGTCAAATCTGTATCAGAGTCTGTATCAGGGTTTGTATCAAAGGCGGCACCGGGCGCGGCAGGCAGGCCGATCAGCGCGGCTAGTTCGTCCCAGGATG
>JADLHR010000292.1 GCA_020848665.1 Anaerolineae bacterium | reverse complement strand
TTCGCTCGTTGATCGCTTTGCGCAGCCGGTCCCAGGCGCCAGGCGGCACCGCCGATTGGGCTTCATCCGACAGGGCGTCGGCAATGTACCAGTCCAACAGCGCGTCGGACTGGCGGCTGGAGACTCCGATACGGCGGAGCCAATCGCCCGACAGCTTCTCGGCGGCCCACCTAAAAATATCCATGCGCTTCCTCAGACAACCAGCTCAGGTTCGCGCCGAGCTTGCCGCGCAGGTTCTCGCGCGCGTAGTACAGGCGCGACTTCACGGTGCCAACAGGTAGATCGAGGATCGCGGCAATGTCCTGCAACCCCAGCCCGTTCAGGTAATAAAGCACCACGACCACGCGCTGATCCAGGTTAAGCGCGCTGATCGCGCTGCGCACTTTCTGGCGCGTCTCAAGCTGCTCGGTCACACGATCGGGCGCATGTCGGGCCGGGCCAACGATCTGCTCGATGGTATCATCAAACGACGCGCGCTGGCCCTTGCGGCGCGACAGCCACGTGTAACTCAGATTAACCGTTACCCGGTAGAGCCAAGGGGCCAGCGGCCGCCCAGGGTCGATCCGCTTCGCGTTCATGTAGACTTTGAGAAAGCAGTCTTGCAGGATGTCTTCTGCTGCCGCCGGATCGTGCACAATCGCCAGAGCCGTGCGGTACACCCGCGCCCGGTGTCGCTCGAACAGCAAGCCGAGCGCCTCAAGGTCCGTTTCCTGCAAGCGGACAATCAGTTCTCCATCAGAAGGAGACTGGGTGGTTTCTGACATGCTTCAATCCATCCGCTGCTATCAGTCTTACTACGGGATCGGCTGCCCGGTTCAATGCGCCGAAAGGATCGTTCGGCGCGCGGGCTGCCAGGCACGTCACGCCAGCCCGCGAAAAGCAGAGACGCGCGTGAATTATACCGGATGGGAGACGCGCCTGAAACCACTGATTCGGCGCGCGCTGAGGAAGCGGGTTATGTCGAGGCTTAGCCGCCGCCCAACGCTCGCAGCGCGGGGAGCACCCGCTCGGCCTCGTCAACACCCGCCTGAATCGGGCGCTGAAAATCCTTAAAATCGAACGATCCCATCCGCTCGACTGCCGGGCGTAGCAGCACATCGGGTGCGTGCGCGGCCAGCCGCGAGGTATGCAGGTGCCACGCCATCACGCGCGACGAGCGCCACAGCGACGCGATGATCCCCGGTGTCTGCCCGTCAACGCTGCCCAGCAGGCTGAAAGGCAGATCAAGCCCGGTCATTGCCAGCAGCGGATCGACCCACAGATTTTCGTGCTCGAGCGGCGGGTAAACGTCAACCGCGATCACTTTTTCTGCGCCCAAACGGTAAGCAAGATGTGTTGATAGGCTGTCGATCACGCCGCCGTCAGCCAGCAGCTGATCGCCACGCCGGACAGGAGGGAACATCCCCGGCACGGCGCTGCTGGCGAGCAGGGCCGGGACCAGCGGCCCTTCATCAATAGTGACTTCCTCGCCCTCGACCACGTCTACGGTGACGACGGTCAGCGCGCAGAGGAGGTCTTCAAAGCTCTTGACGGGCAGATTCGCCTCCAGCCACTCCTCCAGGGTCCGCTGCCGGGCGCGCGCGCTGAACAGATGGTTGAGCGAGATTACCTGGCTGCCCTGCAATGACCTGAGCTTTTCTATCATCTTGTCCGGCGTCAGCCCGGCTGAATAGAGCGCGCCGACGATGCTCCCCATGCTGGTTCCGATAATGAAATCGACCGGGATGCGCTCGCGCAGCAGCACCTGCAAGACGCCGATGTGCGCCAGCCCCCGGCTGCCACCGCCGCCCAGCACCAGGCCGATGCGCGGACTCATCGGGCCGCCTCCCGCCCCTGCTGCGCCAGCCGCCTCCGGATCACCTTGCCAATGTACGACCGGGGCAGCTCGTCGCACAGCTCAATCTCCGCCGGCACAGCGTGCGGCTCCAGGCGGCGTCGGCACAGATCGAGCAGTTCCTCCTCGGTCGGCGTCGCATCGGGACTCGGCACAACAAACGCTTTCGGGCGCTGGCCGGCCAGCGAATCATCAATCCCTACTACGGCAGCCTCGAGCACCTTTGGATGCTCGAACAGCAGCTCCTCGATGTCGCGCGGGTAGACTGGCTGGCCGACGACGACGATCGTGTCGCGCTTGCGGCCAATCACCTGAAAATAACCGTCCGGGTCAACGGTTGCGAGATCGCCGGTGAGCAGCCAGCCATCGCGCAGCTCTGTTTCACCGGGTTCGGCCGCCGCGCCGTTCCAGTAGCCGCGCATCACCTGCGGCCCGCGTATCGCCAGTTCGCCGATGGCGCCGTCGGACAGATCGCGCCCGGTATCCAGGCTGACGATCTTGGCGTCGGTGTTGGGCAGCGGCACGCCGATCGAGCCGGTCTTGCGCACGCCTAGCAGCGGGTTCACGTGGGTCACCGGTGACGCCTCGGTCAAGCCATACCCTTCGACCAGCCGCCCGCGCGTCAGCTTCTCGAACTCCTCCTGCACCTCCACTGGCAGCGGCGCGGAGCCGCTCATGCAGGCTTTGATCGCGGCCAAGCCGTAGGCACGGACGTTGTCGGTGTGATTGATCGTCGTGTATAGCGACGGAACACCCGGGAAGACGCTCGGACGGTAGAGGCGGATGGTGTGCAGAATCTGGTCCACGTCCGGCGTCGGCAGCAGGATCATCTGCCCACCCAGGGCGATCGGCACATTCATCGCGCTGGTCATGCCATAGGTGTGCAGCAGCGGGATCACGCTCAGAAACACTTCGCGGCCGTACTCAAGTTCCGGGTTCCAATGGCGGTATTGCAGCGTGTTGGCAACCAGGTTGTGATGCGTCAGGCAGACAGCCTTCGGCGCGGCGCTCGTCCCGCTGGTGTAGGCGATCACCGCGAGGTCCTGCGACGACACCGGGCGCTCCAGATCGGCATCGGGCTGGCTGTGCATCAGCGCAGACATCGCCAGGCCGAGCCGGCGTGTGGCAGAGCGATCGGGGCGCGTCGGAGCCGTGTGGCCCAGATGGGCAAGCAAACGCCGGTGCTCCGAGGCTTTCATCCACGGGCGCACGTTGGCGAGAACAATATGCTCCACAGCGGACGCGTCCGCCAGCGCCTGCGCCAGCGCGGTGTCGGATGCCAGCGCGACCAGCGCGCGCGCCTGGGTCTGATGGGCCTGCTCGACCAGCCCCTCGATCCCTTTGTCGGGGTTGGGTAGCACCACCGAGCACCCCAGCTTCAGCGCGGCGTAAAACGCGACGACCAGGTGCGGCACGTTGGGCAGCGCCAGCATGACCCGGTCGCCAGGATCAAGGCCGAGTTTTAGCAACGCCCGCGCGAACTGGTTGGCCTGGGCGTTGAGCTGCTGGTAAGAGACGGTCTTGCCATAGAACAGAATCGCCGTCCGGCGCGGGACAGCATTCGCCGCGCTTTCCAGAAACGAATGCAGCGGCTGGCGCGGAAGCGGGATCGTGAACGCCGTATCCTGGCCGTAGGCCGAGAGCCAGGGCCGCTGCTCGATCAGGCGCGTCGTGGACCCATGATCCCGCCACGAGCCGCCCCGGTTATCGCGGATGAAACGATCCAGCGCGCGGTTGACGGCCTGGTGCCGCTCCAGCTGAACCTTGTGCTTGGCCGAGCCGACATCCACGATCTCGGCGTTGGGGATCATCTTGCCCAGGTCCTCATACACGCGGCGCGGAAAATAGGTGTCGCGCTCGCCGGTAATCACCAGCGTCGGCACGTCCAGGCTGCGCAACAGCGGCCATCCGCGCCAGCGGTGCATGTTGTTGAGCATCATCCGCCGCATGACGTGAATTTCCGCATTCCACATCGGGCGATACTTCCACAGCGCGCGGTAAAGCGCGGGCGGCACCCGGAAAGCCCACGCGACAGCGCGCGGCAAGGGATACTCGCCCGCCGTCGCGATCAGGGCCAGCCGCGCGACGCGCTCCGGGAAGCGCGTGGCGTACTCGACGCAAATTGCGCC
>JADLHR010000291.1 GCA_020848665.1 Anaerolineae bacterium | reverse complement strand
CGCCGATCCGTTTCCGTTGGCATGGATCGCGCCTTCAACTTCGTCCAGCCGCCGCAGAATCTGATCCAGCCGGACCGAGATCACATCCGGCAGGACGTTATGATCGAGATCGGGCCGGTGCTCGGTTAGGCGCGGGCCGTCACGGTGGATCGGTCGCCCTGGAATGCCAACCACGACCATATCGGGTTCAACATCCTTGACCACGACTGCATTCGCTCCTATTCGCGTGTTGCGCCCGATCGTGATCGCGCCGAGCACCTTGGCTCCCGCGCCGATCACGACCTCGTCTTCGATGGTGGGATGGCGCTTGCCGTGCCCCAGACTGACCCCACCGAGCGTCACGCCATGATAGATTGTGACGTTGGCGCCGACCTGAGCCGTCTCACCGATCACGACGCCCATGCCGTGATCGATGAACACACGCGGCCCGATCACGGCGGCGGGGTGAATTTCGATGCCGGTCAGAAAGCGCGCGAGCTGCGACAGCCAGCGCGCCGGAAGCGTCAGCCGCCAGCGCCACAGACAGTGCGCGATCCGGTGCAGCCAGATGGCGTGCAGCCCCGCGTAGGAAGTCAGCACTTCCAGCGCGTTGCGCGCGGCTGGGTCACGCTCCAGCACACACTGCACGTCGTCTCGAATCGTCTTAAATATCACGGCTCCTCCTCGTCCGCGTCTGGCTGACGAGCGCGTCAGTCTTCGAGATCGGCGTAGAGCGCGGTGGACAGGTATCGCTCGCCGAAGGACGGAATGATCACGACGATCAGCTTGCCCGCGTTCTCCGGGCGGCGCGCCACTTCGAGCGCGGCCCAGGTCGCCGCTCCGGACGAGATGCCGACCAGCAGCCCTTCTTCGCGCGCCATGCGCCGCGCCGTGTCCATCGCGGCGCCGCCCTCGACAGCGATCACCTCGTCGTAGATGGCGGTGTTCAGTACGCCCGGCACGAAGCCTGCGCCGAGACCCTGGAGCGGGTGCGGGCCTTTTTCGCCACCGGACAGCACCGCCGATCCGGCTGGCTCGACCGCGATCATCTGCACCGAGGGCTTGCGCGCTTTCAGCACCTCGCCGACGCCGGTGATCGTCCCCCCCGTGCCAACGCCCGCCACCACGATATCGACCTGGCCGCCGGTATCGCGCCAGATTTCCTCGGCGGTGGTGCGGCGGTGCACCTCAGGGTTGGCCGGGTTCTCGAACTGCTGTGGGATGAAGGCGTTGGGATTCTCGGCGGCGATCTGGTTGGCGCGTGCGATCGCGCCGTTCATCCCGTCGGGGCCAGGCGTCAGGATCAGGTCTGCGCCATAGGCGCGCAGCAGCTTGCGGCGCTCGCGGCTGGCCGTTTCGGGCATGGTCAGAATCAGCCTGTAGCCGCGCTGGGCGCAGACCATCGCCAGCGCGATCCCGGTGTTGCCGCTGGTTGGCTCGACGATGATCGTCTTCGGCCCGATCTTCCCGGCGCGCTCTGCCGCCTCGATCATCGACAGGCCGATGCGGTCTTTGACGCTGTGCGCCGGATTCTGGTATTCCAGCTTGGCGACGACGGTCGCGGCGGCGTCCCCCACGATGCGGTTAAGACGGACGAGCGGCGTATTGCCGATCATCTCGGTCACGTTGTTGTAGATACGGGTTTGTGTTTCGACAGCCATCTGAAAATCTCCTCAGCTTCTGCGGCGGACGGGTGCGATAAAATCCGACAGGGCCAGGATCAAAAAACGGCTACGCCTGTGTCGCGTAGCCGATTCAATCGCCTGCTCTTTGCGTCGAGCGTCGATCAGTCGTCAGCACCACACCACAAGCGCCGCGGTCGTATCTCGCACAGACAGGAGCAAGCGCGGTTCCAGGAGTGGTGAGCCATCTCGACGTTTGTTCGATTTCTTTCTGATTAATCTTGCGAACGTTGCAGCCATTATAGCCGATGGCTTGAGTTTCGGCAACGTTTCTGAATCGTTCGCTGAGATTTGCCGGAGCACGACGGGGCTGCCCGTCGGGCGCGCTATAATGTGTCTTACGAGAGCCGGGGGCCGGAGCGGCCCGATCGGAGTAAGGAGTTGGGGCACAGATGGCGACATTGGCGAGCTTGACCTTCGAACTCAGCGACGAGCATCTTATGCTGCGTGACGCCGTGCGCGATTTCGCCCAGCGCGAGATCGTGCCAATCGCCGCTCATTACGACGAGACCGGCGAGTTTCCGCTCGATACAGTGCGCAAAATGGGCGAGATGGGGCTGATGGGGATCGAGGTGCCGGAGGAGTACGGCGGCGCAGGCATGGATACCATCGCCTACGTGCTGGCGATGTTCGAGATCGCCAGGGCCGACGCTTCGCACAGCACGGTTGTCAGCGTCAACAACAGCCTGGTCAACTATGCGCTGATGAGGTTCGGCACCGAGGCGCAGAAGCAGAAGTATCTCGTGCCGGTCGCCAGCGGGCAGAAGATCGGCGCCTATTCGCTCACCGAGCCGATGAGCGGCAGCGACGCCGCCACGATGCGCAGCCGGGCCGTCCTGAGCGCCGACGAGACGCATTATGTGATCAACGGGCGCAAAAGCTGGGTTACCAGCGGGCCGGTCGCTGAGATCGTGCTGCTGTTCACCATGACCGCGCCGGAGCAGGGGCATCGCGG
>JADLHR010000290.1 GCA_020848665.1 Anaerolineae bacterium | reverse complement strand
CGCCACGCGCTGGAGCGGCTGTCCGGCCACCCCGTGCTGATTGAGTTGTGCGGCGGGGGAACCTTCCGCGTTGGCGGGCATACCCACGAGTACATCGTGCTGGAACTGGCCGAAGGCGCGGTTGTCGAGGAGAGCGTGCTTGAGCTTGCCAAAGACAATCGCCTGCTGCCAGAGCTTGAGAGTCTGGTCATCGTCGATCGGCTGCTGGACCTGCTCGCCTTCGCCCACGAGAAGAACGTCATCTACAACGACGTTGACGCCAAGCATCTGTTCTGGGATCGCGCCAGCTACCGGCTGAAGGTCATTGACTGGGGCAACGCGGCGTTCACCGACGAGCCGGGTGCACTGGCAAGCGCGAGCCGCGCCAGCGATATCTTTCAGGTGGGCGAGCTGCTGTACTTTATCTTCACCGGCGGAATGCGTCTCGCCATCGAGTCAGACGACAGCAGCGAGGCGTTTTTCGTTAACTTCGGCGTCCACGCCGAGCGCATCCCCGCCCGCTTGCAGGCGATTTTGACCCGTGCGGTGCATCCCGACCCAAAGCGGCGCTTCGGCTCCATTAGCGAATTGCGTCAGGCGCTGGCGGAATATCGCCAGCCGCTCGAACGCGTGCGGGATGAGATTGTCACGCGGGTCCGCAAGCGCGTCCGGCCGGATGCCAGCCAGGACGAACTGGAACAGCTTACCGCCGACCTCGAAGACGCGGTTGCGATGGACCCCGGATTTCCTGATACGCGCGCGCTGGCTGCCGAAATCGTGACCTACCGCCAGCAGATTATGGTCCAGGCCGACCTGGACGCGATCCGCATCTACCTGGAAAGCGGCAACTGGCCGCGCGCGCTGTCGCTGCTGGATGACCTGCTGCCGGAAGCGGACCCGGAGAACGCGGGCCTGATCCGCTTTCTGATTGCAACGGCGGCGATCTGCGAGCGGCTGCGCCTTTCGCCGCCGCCCACCGGGTTCCTCGCCGCGCTGGACGCCCTGTTCGCGGGCGACACGGCGCTGGCGGCAGACACGCTGCTCACCATGCCGGAGTCGCGGCCCATCGCGCGGGACGCCCAGTGGCTGATCGCCGAGCAACTGTCCACGATCACAGGGCTGATGCTGCTGCGCCCGCATCTCGTCCGCCTGAAAACCGACCTGTCGGCGGCGCGCGGCGGCGAGCGCCCGCTCAACGCGCTGCGAGCGGCTGCTGCGCAGCTTGACATCGCGCCAGGCGGCGGCGTGGCGGGCCTGCGCGCGCTTTATGAGGAGGTCGATCGCTCGCTGGAGCATCTGGGCAGCGAGCTAGGGCGAACCGCGATCGACTGGGCCGATAGTGATGACTCCTCGGCGCTGGCAAGCATCACGCGGGCGCGCGCGGCGGCCTGCGCAATTGTCGAGCAGTTGGACGAGGTCAGCCGGACGGCGGTCAGCGACCCGATGCACGCCGGAGTCCAGCTCCGCAGCGCCGCCGCCATCGATCCGCTCTCACCCCATTTCGACGCGGTCAACGAGTATCTTGACGAAGTGCACCAGGCGCTCAACGCGCTGGCGCAGTTCAAGCCGCGTCCGGACGGCTCGAACCTGGCTGAGTGGTTCCGTGATGTGGACGAGTTTCTGGCGCCGTATCTGGCCGACCTGCGCGACCCGCGCCTGCGCACCGCCGCTGACTCGATCCGCCAGGCTGCCGAAGGGTGGAGCCTCGCGGAAAGCTATCTGGCCCTGGGACGCCGCCTGCCGAGTATTGACGTGCTGCGCGCCACCGCCGACCAGATTCGTCCGGTCAACGAACACCTGGCGGCCTGGCTCGGAATGGTTGCGAACCGCATTCCCGACGCGGCGTTTGTCGAGCGCCACAGCGTCAACGTGCGGCTGGCGGACATGCTGATTGACGGGTGGAAAGCGTGGGACCGGGGAGACGCGGCTCACGCGCTGGAGCTGGCGCGCAAAGCGCGGGATGCTGCTCAGACCGAAGGCGAGCGCCTGTCCGCCGACCGTCTTTATCGCCTGAGCGATCTGCTCGGACGCTGGCTGGCCGAAGGTACGCAGGACGCCGAGCTGACCGCGCGCGCCGAGAAAGAGGCGCTTGCCCTTCTGCTGACGGACGAGGAGCAGGAACGGCAGACCTTCGCCGAACAGATGCCGACGACCGCGCTTTTCCTGCGGACGATGGGGCGCGGGCTGGTCGCCTATCTACACCAGAGCAGCAGCGCGGGCTGGCGCGCGCTGTATCTGCATTTCACGCTGCGCGCCGCGCTGGCATTGCTGAATGACGACCTGGAAGATGCAGACTTTTGGCGCAGCGCCGCCGCAAAAACCTTCGATGACGCTCCGACGCACCCCGCCTACCAGCTTGTCGACCGGGCGCTCACGGGTCGCCGGTTGGTCGAAACCGCCGAAGCGACGCTGAACGCGATCAGCGGGCCAGCGGACCTGGACCGTGCGCGGCGCGCGCTGAATGCCCCGCTTGCGGCGGAGCTGCTTGGCGGAGCGGAACAATCGGTCCAGATGGCGATGCAGGCGGTGCGCGACTGGACCGACGGCGATTTTTACGCCGCGCGCCAGAACCTCGACGTGGCGCTGGACGACATCCAGCGGGCGCGCGCCGCCACCAGCCTGCGGATTGACTCGTATGTGGACTGGCTGACCCGTCTGCGTGACACCGCGAATACGCTCCAGACTATCAGGCTGGAGATCGAGCAGGCTGCGGCCCGCCCCAGCGACCGCCCTGACCCGGCCCTGGTGGACGCGCACCGCCAGATCATCGACCTGACGCTGAGCACGCTCGGCCCCGACTATGCTCACCAGATTCGCCAGTGGTATGATACGCTGCAAAGCGTGCAGGAGACGTACACAGCGACGCGGCTTAACCGGGACGAGAAGCTGGCAGCGTTCAGCCGGCACTTCGGATCGCTGTTCATCACCAAGCACCCGGCCTACCCGCT
>JADLHR010000289.1 GCA_020848665.1 Anaerolineae bacterium | reverse complement strand
CGGGCGGGGTGCCGTGCTCCGCCAGGCAGCTTGCGAGGTGCGCGTGATGGTGCTGCACGGCGATCTTCGGCTCAGGCCGCGCCAGGGCGTAGCGCGTCGCGGCGTAGTCGGGGTGCGCGTCGTGCGCGACGATCTGCGCCTCGACGCGGTACAGCCGGCTGAGGTGCTCGACGCTGTGCTCAAACGAACGCCGCGCGTCGTAGTTGCCCAATTCGCCGATATGCTGGCTCATGAAGGCGCTGTGGTCGCGCGCGACGCAGAACGTATTTTTCATCTCGGCGCCGGTCGCCAGCAGCGGCGGTGCATCGAACGGCAGCGGCACGGGATAGGGCGCGTATCCGCGCGAGCGCCGCAGCGGGACGACTCGGCCTAGCATCGGGCGTACAACCGAGTCATCGCAGCGGATGTGGATCGGGCGATCGTGCATTAGCAGGGCGTCGCACAGCGGCGCCAGCCGCGCCAGCGCGTCCGCGTCGTCAGTGGCGATCGGCTCCTCGCTGAAATTGCCGCTGGTCATCACCAGCGCGGGGGGAAAGTCCGCCGCCTGTTCCAGGAGTAAATAGTGCAGCGGCGTGTATGGCAGCATGACGCCCAGCTCGCGCAGCCCTGGCGCGACATCCGGCGCGATGGGCGACCCTGCACGCCAGGGCAGCAGCACAATAGGCCGCTCGCGGACGGTCAGCGCCTGCTCGCTGGCGGTGTCCAGGTCGCACAACAGGCGCGCTGCGCTGAGATCGGCGGCCATCACCGCGAACGGCTTGGCGGCGCGGCCCTTGCGCGCGCGCAGCATCCCGACTGCCTCGGCGTTGGTCGCGTCGCACGCCAGGTGATAGCCGCCCAGCCCCTTGATCGCGATGATCTGACCCTGGCATAGCAGGGCGCGCGCCGCCTCAATCGGATCAGCGGGCAGCGTGTCCCAGCCAGCGAGCGGATGCGCCGCGCTGGGCACGATCTTCAACTGTGGCCCACAGACCGGGCAGGCGTTCGGCTGAGCGTGGAAGCGGCGGTCGAGCGGGTTCTCGTACTCGGCGCGGCAGGCCGGGCACATCTCGAAGGCGGCCATCGTCGTCGCCGGGCGGTCGTAGGGGATATCGCGGATGATCGTGAAGCGCGGCCCGCAGTGCGTACAGTTGGTGAAGGCGTAGCGATAGCGGCGGTTCGCCGGGTCGAAGACCTCCGCCAGGCAGTCATCACACGTCGCCACGTCAGGCGAGATCGGCTGGTAGGCGCCCGGCTGTGCGGCGCTGCGCCGGATCTCGAACGTGGCGCAGCCGTTAGCCTGCGCTGGCGCGACCGTTACCCGGTCGATCCGCGATAGCGGCGGCGCTTCCGCCGTGATCGCGCGCGCGAATTCGTCCAGCGCGCTGTCGTCGCCCTGCACCTCGATCTCGACCCCTGACGAGGTGTTCATTACCCAGCCGGTCAGCGCGTGATGCTGCGCGAGGCCGTAGATAAAGGGGCGGAAGCCGACGCCCTGGACCACGCCGGAGACGTGAATGTGACGCCCAGACAGTGCCCTCATATGCTCAGCGCCTGCGTGCGCTCAGCCGCGCGCCTGCGCCTTCTCCGCGAGGCGCAACCGCAGCCAGGCGGCCAGGTCGCCCAGCCCCTCGCCCGTCCGGCACGAGATCGGGAAGAAGGTCAGACCGGGATTGAGCACTTCGACTCCATGACGGAAGTACGCGACATCGAACTCCATATACTCGGCCAGGTCCATCTTGTTCAGCAGCAGGACATCCGCGCCCCGGAACATCGCCGGATACTTGTACGGCTTGTCCGCGCCTTCGGGCACGCTGGCGATGACGACGTTGATGTGGCTGCCGAGCTTGAAAGCTGCCGGGCAAATCAGGTTGCCGACGTTCTCGATAATGAGCAGGTCGAGCGCGCTCAGGTCCATTGAGGGCAGGGCGCTGTGCACCATGTTGGCGTCGAGGTGGCAATTGCCGCCGGTGTTGATCAGCGAGACCGGGATGCCCTGCGCCGCGAAACCTTCGAGGTCGATTGCGACGATGTCGCCGTCCATCACGCCGATCCGCGCTTCGTCGCGCAGCGCGTCAATGATCCGGCCGATGGTCGAAGTCTTGCCGCCGCCGGGTGAGGCCATCACGTTCAGCGCCAGCACACCCGCCTGATCGAAGATGCGGCGGTTCTGCTCGGCCAGTTGGTCGTTGACGTTCAGAATCGTCTCTACGATGGGAATATTGGGCATAGCTTCGGGTATCCTCTCACGACCAGAACCAGGCGTCCGGCCGATCAGACCGGTGCCGGCAGATCAACGTCGATGCTTTCCAGGTAAAATTCCTCGCCGCCCGCGACTGTGATCCGGCTGCTCTCGCAGCGCGGGCAGACGTAGCGATCGTGGCTCAGCGGGAACTCGTGCGCGCAATTCGCGCAGCGCAGCGTGGCAGGCACGCGCCTGAACTCCAGCATGGCGCCTTCGGCCAGCGTCCCGGCGGCGATCAGGTCCCAGTAGAATTGAACCGAATCGTCCACGATGCTCGTCAGCTCGCCGACGACCAGCGACAGCCGCGTGATGCGCGTCGCGCCCGCTTGCTCGGCGTGGCGCGTGGCGATTTCCAGCAGACTCTGGGTCACTCCCAGCTCGTGCACGGGGCGAGTCCGTTCCTCTGATTTCCAAGACGCTTATCAGGATAACCGTCACTATAGCACACGCGAGGCAGTTTTTCAGGTGATGAATGCGAGTAGCTGGGAGTGAGGATTAGCAAAGAGCAGCAAAGAGCAGCAAAGAGCAGCTAAAGACAGCAAAGAAACGCTTTTTTGCCCTTGCTGCTTTTAGCTGTTCTTGGCTGCTTTTCCGCTGCTCTATAGCTGCTTTTCGCTCAGAAGCCCTGGTATATCCAGCGCGGCGCGGCGTCGGCGGTGACGACGATCAGCAGCAGCACGATCAGGCACAGCGCCAGCGCCAGCAGATTTTCGCGGCTGAACAGGCGCACGAGAATCGTCTTCATGGGCATCATCTCCGCTGTTCCTGCGCTCAGGCGTGGCTGAGCACTTCGGCGATGAACTTGTCGCGGTTAGCGCCGCGCGCGATCTTGCCGCTGGAGGTCTTCAGCAGCCACATCGGCTCGACCAGGTGTACGTAATGCGCCATCGTGTCGGTCGTGGTCGCGATCCGCGCCCGAATCTCGCGCGCGATGGCGTCATGGGCGGCGGAGTCGCCGGTCTCGACCTCGCACACGACCGCGATATCTTCCGTGCCGAGCGCGTCGTTAAACACGCCGAACGCGACTGTCCGGCCCGGATGCACACCGGGCACGTCGTTGATCGCGTGCTCGATATCCTGCGGGTAGATGTTCTTGCCGCCGACAATGATCAGGTCTTTCATGCGCCCGGTGATGTACAGCTCGCCATCCGCAAGATAGCCCAGATCGCCGGTGAAGAACCAGCCATCGGCCAGCGCCTCGGCGGTCGCGTCCGGGCGGCGATAGTAGCCGGTCAGCATACAGTCGCTGCGCAGCGCGATCTCGCCGACTTGCCGCTCGCCGACATCCTGCCGCTGGGTGTCCACCACGCGCACCTCGGTGCCGGGGATCGGCGCGCCGCACGAGACCATCGTCACGGCGGGCGCGTCAGCGCGGGCTGGCAGCGCACGCTGCTGCTCCAACAGCGCGGCGCGCTCGATGCGGTCTACGCGCGGCGGACGTTCGAGATCGCTCTGCGTGACGGCGAAGGTGTTCTCGGCCATCGCGTAGCAGGTCTGGAGCGCGTGCTCGCGCAGACCGAAGGTCTGGTAGCGGTCCAGGAAGGCGCGGTGGCTGTCGTCGCGCACCGGCTCGGAGCAGTTGATCGCCGCGCGCAGGCTGGACAGGTCCAGCCCGACCAGCGCGGAGCGGCGCACGCGTGTTGCCAGGAAGCTGTAGGCGAAGTTCGGCAGCCAGCACAGCGTCCCGCGATGCTCGTCAATGGCGCGCAGCAGAATCTGCGGATCGCGCACCCAGTGAAAAGGCGACATCAGCACCAGCGGCACACCCTGCACGATCGGCAGAATGAACCCGGCGATCAGCCCCATATCGTGATAGAGCGGCAGCCAGCTCACGATCACATCATCGGGCGCCAGGCGGATCGCGGCGCTGTAGGCGGCGATCTGGTTCAGCACCGCGCCGTGGGAGAGCATCACGCCTTTTTGCAGGCCGGTCGAGCCAGAGGAGTGCTGCAGGAAGGCCGTGTCGCCGGGCTGCGACGGGGCGCGCTCGAAGTAGCGGACAGGCGCTTCGCTGGCATCAAGCCTATCTACGTCGAGGATCGCGGCCAGCGTCGGAATACCGTCCAGGCGGGCGCGCAGCGCGGGCAGCATTTCGCCATACGTCACAACGGCGCGCACTTCGGATAGCGCCACCAGGTCCCGCACGCTGGCGTAATAGCGTTCGGCGTCGAGCTTGGGCGTCAGGAACGGGAAGATCGACGGGACCGCGCCCAGCAGCATCGCGCCCCAGAAGGCGTATAACACCTCCGGGCCGTGCTGAAGCACCAGCACAACCAGATCGTGCGGACGCACACCGGCATCTTCCAGCGCGCGCGCCGAGCGAGCCGCCTGGTCGAAAAACTCACGGGTGGTGATCGTCTGCGAGCCGTCGGGTGAAATCAGCATCAGCGCGGTACGATCTCCCTGGCGCGCCGCGAGATCGCGGGCGGCGTGCAGCAGCGTCGGGGGGGCAGCCTGTGGTGTCACAGGCAGTTGGATGCTAGACTGAAAGTGGGAGGTATCACTCATACTGCTTCCTGCGCGATCCGTGTGTATGGCGGCGGGTCGCACGCATTATACCGGGTTCTGACTGTCCGGCCAGCGATCCGGCTTCGGTACGCGCTGGCTGCCGTGTTTTCAAGGCAAGACACCCGTTCTCGCCCGCGCGTTTACCTGCGCCCTGTGCGATCGGATCACGACAATCCGCTGAGGAGAGAACGCCGCCGATGGAGAATGACCCCAATCCGTCCGTAAGGGCCGCCTCACGTGATTCATGGTCGGCAGCCCGCCGCAAGGCATTTCTGGAGCGCGTGTACGCCACACTCGGCCTGGGCCGGCGGCCCGCGACCCTGCTGTCGTTCGAGGAGGTTCAGGAGCGGCTGCGGCTGAATCAGAACGCCTATCGCGGCCTGCACCAGGTGCCGCTGGACCAGATCGTCGGCAGCGTCGGGCGCTACAATGATTTTACGCGGACCTTCCTGCCACTCGTCGAAGGGGATAGCTGGCGCTGGCGGCGCGTGGCCGAGCTTCAGGCCGAGATGGGGCTGCCGCCAATCGAGCTGTATAAGGTCGGCGACGCCTATTTCGTCAAGGATGGTAACCACCGCGTCTCAGTCGCGCGGCAGTTCGGCGCCAAGACGATTGAGGCGTACGTCTGGGAATACGAGACGCCGGTTGGTGGGCTGCCCGCTGACGCCGAGATCGACGATCTGATCGTCAAGGCTGAGTACCGCGCCTTCCTCGACCGCACGCGCCTCGATGTTTCACGCCCGGAGCAGAAGATTATCCTCACCGAGCCGGGCATGTACCCGCAGTTGGAAGTCGAGGTCGAGCTGTACCGGGATAACCTGGAGCGGATCGACGGCGAGCCGCGCACCTACGAAGAAGCGGCAGCCGCCTGGTACGACCTCGCCTACACTCTGGTCGTGGACGTGATCGCGGAATCTGGTATCCTCGCGCAGTTTCCCGGCCGCACCGAGGCGGACCTTTATGTCTGGGTGACACGCCATCGCCGTGAGCTATCGGAGCGGTATGGCGAGCAGGTCTCCATGCGGGATGCCTTGCAGCGCCTCGCCGAAAGCCAGCAGCGCCCTGGGCCGGTGGAGCGGGTCATGCAGTCGGTGGCGCAGTCCGTGTCCAGCCTCGTGCGCTCGCTGACATCTGAACCGGCCGAGCCAAAGGAGATCAACGATCTTTCGGACCCGGTTCCCCCGGACAGCCCGCTTGGGCGGCTGCTGCGCCAGATGAGCATTCAGCACCCGGCCCTGGCCTACGCCGATCAGCGCGGCGACGATTGGCGCTGGTGGCGTGGGGAGGTGCGCGGCAAGGTGCGCGAGCTGTTGGGCCTGCGCTACTTCCAGTCTGAGGAGGTGCAGGTGCAGGAAGGCGAGCGCGATCTGATTAGCGGGGTGGTGCGGCAGCATATCGCGCTGACCGCCGGCGACGGCCAGCGCATTCCCGCGTATCTCATGCGTCCGCTGGAGGCTGCCAGCCCTTTGCCTGCGCTGCTGGTCATGGCGGGCCACGGGACGATCCGGCAGACGGCCGGGCTGGTGCACAGCGAGCACCGCTCGAATGCGCTGGCGCTGGCGCAGCGCGGCTTCGTCACGCTGGCGCTTGAAGAGCGCGGTTTTGGCGAACTGGACAGCACCGATCATACCACGCTGGACCGGGTCGGGCGGCTGTTCGGGCGCCCCTGGCTCGGCACGGTGATCGATGATGCGCTGCGCGCGCTGGATTATCTGCAGGCGCGGCCGGACGTGGACCCCAAGCGCCTGGGTGCGACCGGGCTGGGGCTGGGCGGCGGGATTGCGCTGTTCCTCGCCGCGCTGGACGAGCGGATCCGCGCCGTGATCGCCCAGAACTACCTGGGCGGGACGGCATCGCCGATGCTGATTCCAGGGCACGGCTGCGACTTCGTGCCAAATCTGCATATCTACGCCGACATCAGCGATGTGATGCGCCTGATCGCGCCGCGCCCGGCGCTGTACGCCTACCCGCGTCACCGCGCCTCAACCCGGCTGGCGCAGATAGTTTTCGACCGGATGCGCCCCTCTTACGAAACGTTTAGCTGTCCGGATCGAACGGGCTTTATTGAGCACGATCAGGGGGACAGCTACGCGGCCGAACTGGCCGCGCAGTGGCTCGAGCGCTGGCTGGTGGAAGAAGAGGATACGGATGTGCTGCTATGGGCGCCGCGCGAGTGAGACGATCTCCGGGGAAGCAGCCCGGCGCGATTACCCGCGCCGGGTACACCCGTGCTGGCGTCAGAAATGGATGAACTGCTCAGCTTCCAGCACAAATACGGTGGCGTTGTGCTCGGCGCTGTCTGGCGCTGACGCGCAGATCTCGCGGATGAGGGCCAGGGCGCTCTCGATCCGCTCCGGCTTGACGCCGAGGATGAGCGTGGTGCTCTTTTGGCGCAAAAAACCGCCCATGCTGGCGAACTCCGTCACGCGGTACTGCTCGTCCAGCAATCGCTGAATCAAACGGTCGGAACAGTCCCCGCGCGCGATGACCAGGATCACCTTTATCGTCGTCTCGTTCATACCTGTTCGAAATGCTCCACATTTATGATGAAGACGTTTGCGCCGCCGACTTCAACCTCGACGAACGCTCCCATCATCGCCGCCGACTCGACGATATTCGGGCCGGCAGGGATCAGACGCGTGCGGCGCTCACAGGTGGTTTTCAGGAGCGATACGACCGGCTCGACGGCGCTATCGTCCACGCCGATCAGCAGGGTGGTGTTGCCGACGCGGAAAAAGCCGCCCGTGCTGGCAACGCGCGTCACCCGATGGCCGGCGTCGTTTAATGCCTGGACGGTGGCGTCGGCGTCCTGATCCTGGACGATCGTCAAGATCAGTTTCATAAACCCTCCTATTAATAATCGTAAACACATGCAGTGTAGCACGAAACACGGTTCGGCGGCAACGCTGCCTTGCACGAAATCCGCCGCACGACCATGCGCAACCAATTATACTGTTCGGGGCGCCAGGTGTCGTCTGGCTGATGGTCTTAAGAAATGAAGAAACAATTATTTTTGACGTGAGAAACAACGATAAAACTACAAAATCATTACGATATTTTAACTATAGTGTGAGATAATATCGATATGTTCCTTTTCGCAGAATGCCTGATCAGCGGGGGTCAGGCGCTACTTTCGAGAGAATTCCGAGAAAACATAGCCTTCATGGACGACTACGTTACTTCCCACGGCGACGTAACAACTATTCTTCTTGCGGCTGAAAAGCCAACGCTCCAGCGCGGTATGAAGCATCTCTTAACCAAAGAAGGGTTTGCGGTGCTTGTCAGCGCCGACGGAAACCACGCGCTGGAGACGCTGCGCACGGCGGCACGACCGCCCGATCTGATTGTCAGCGACGTTAATCTGCCGCCCCAGGACGGATTTGAGTTCCTGCGCACGATCCGGGCGAATCGCTTGTGGCTGACTATTCCTTTTCTGTTTCTAACGGACCGCCGCGAGCTTGAGCCGCTGCGTCAGGGGTACCTGTTGGGAGCGGACGCCTGCCTGCAAACGCCGATGGATCGCGAGCAGTTTTTGCTTATCATCCATGGCAAACTGAAACGGCAGGCCGAGCTGCGGGAGCAGATCGAGCAGCAACGATACGCGCTGGACAAGGCCCGGCGCGAGTTCACGTCGATGGTGGCCCACGAGCTGCGCACTCCGTTGACGTCAATTAACATGGCAGCGGAGATCCTTGCCCGGCACTTCAGCAGCCACAACCTGCCAGAAATCCAGGAGATCATCGACGTTATGCAGCACGGCAGCGTGCGCATGACGCGTATGGTCGAGCAGATGGTTCTGTATATGATGCTCGAATCGGGCGCGCTCAGAGAGTCAGTCTCCGCGCATCCCCGCCCCAGCCGGGTGCGCGACGCGGTGATCGGCGCAATCGATCGGGCGCGACAATTTCATTATCGCGGCTGGAAAAACCTGATACACTTCAACGAGCTTGATCCCGACGCGCTGGTCTGGGGCGATCCAGGCGCCATCAAGCATGCGCTGGCTGAGGTCATCTCAAACGCGATCGCATTCGCGGATCCTGACCAGCCGATTCAGCTCACACAGTGGGTGTCGGACGGGCTGGTATGGGTGACCGTCACCGATTATGGACCGGGTATTCCCGCCGAGGACCTGCCGTACGTTTTCGAGCCGTACCGCCAGGCCCAGCGGTACAAGCACGAGCAGCAGGGGGTTGGCATTGGCCTGCCGCTGGCACGCGGGATCATTGAAGCGCACGGCGGGACGTTTGAGTTGTGCTCGGTAGCCAACCGGGGAACTCAGGTGATTATGGGGATCCCGGTTTGTGAAGCCGAAGATTTCGCAGGCGACGAAGCGCTGGCTGGAAGCGCCTGAGCATGGTTCAACCGGCGCTCATGTTCACCGGCGCATAAGGAGCAGGGGGGCATGGCGCGTTTTCTGCGACAGCCAGGGCAGGACGATCAGCGGCGAGCAGCGGCGCTTGACGTGCTGGAAGCTGCGCTTGATGCTGCCGAGCCGGGCGCAGCCGTCCGCCGCGCGCTCCGCTGCGAAGGTGATCGCCTGACGGTAGGCGGACGCGAATATGACCTGTCGTCCTTCCGGCGGGTGTGGGTAGTTGGGGCCGGCAAGGCCAGCGGACCGATGGCAGCGGCGGTCGAAGACCTGCTTGGAAACCGGATCGCGGGCGGGCACGTCATTGTGAAGTACGGCTATACGACGCCGACGCGCCGCGTCATCCTGCATGAAGCCGGGCACCCGGTCCCAGACGAGGCCGGGCGGGCGGGATCGCGTGCAATCGTGGATCTGCTGCGCGGCGTAGGCGAAAACGACCTGGTGATCGGCGTGATCTCTGGCGGCGGCTCTGCTCTGATGACGCTGCCAGTCGAGAGCGTGACGCTGGCCGACATGCAGGCGCTGACTGAGTCGCTGCTGCGCTCCGGCGCGCCGATTGGCACGCTCAACACCGTGCGTAAGCACCTGTCGCAGGTCAAAGGCGGACAGCTTGCGCGCCGGGCGTATCCGGCCACTGTGATCACGCTGATCGTCTCGGACGTGGTCGGCAGCCCGCTGGACGTGATCGCGTCGGGGCCGACCGTGCCTGATCCGACGACCGCGGCTGACGCGCGAGCCGCGCTGGAGCAGTTCGGCGTGTGGGATAGCGCGCCGGAGTCGATCCGGCGCCATCTCGACGCCACGAGCGCTGGACACGGGGCCGATACGCCAAAAACGGGCGATCCAGTCTTCGCGCGCGTGCAGAACGTCATCATTGCAGACAACGCGCTGGCTGCTGAAGCAGCGCGAACGCGCGCCGAGGCGCTCGGCCTCAATGCCGCGATCGCGACAACCTACCTGGAAGGTGAGGCGCGCGAAGTCGCCATCGCGCTGGCGAGCATTGGCAAGGAGATCGCGGCGCACAACCGCCCGATCACGCGCCCGGCCTGCCTGCTGTTCGGAGGCGAGACAACCGTTACGGTGCGCGGCGCGGGGAAGGGTGGGCGCAATCAGGAGCTGGCGCTGTCCGCCGCGCTGGCGCTGGCCGGATCACGCAACATTCTGCTGGCTAGTCTGGCGACAGATGGGACTGACGGTCCTACCGAGGCGGCGGGGGGGCTGGTCGATGGCGACACCGTCGAGCGTGCCGCCGCGCAGGGGCTGCGGGCGCGGACGGCACTGGAAAACAATGACGCCTACCCGCTGCTGGCGGCGACCGGTGATCTGTTAGTCACCGGGCCGACAAATACCAACGTCAACGACCTGAGCGCTGTGTTCGTCTGGTAACGGCGAAATGCAGCGAAGAACCGCAAAGAGTGGCAAGCTCAGTGAAGCCAGCGACAAATAGCGGCTGGCCGGGCTGTATCTAGAAGAACTTCACGACAATATCCTCGATTACGTTGGCCGCTTCCACGATACGGTTCGAGGCGTGGAACAGGTGCCGGTAGACCTCGCGCAGCTTCATCATTTCCACCAGGCCATCGAGGTCCTTCGGCTTGCGAAACAGGTCAGCCAGCGCCTGCGCGTAGAGCGTGTCCATCGTGTTGTTGATCGCGCGGGCGCGGATGGCGTGCATTGTCGCAACGGATGGATGCTGGGGCAGGCGGTCCATCGCCAGCTTGATTTCCTCGGTGCCAGTCGCCAGCAGGCGCGCCATTTCCTTGAGATAATCGTTCGGCTGGACGCCAAGGATATCCATTTCGTTGACGCTGGCCCACAGCTCGTCCAGCACATCGTCCAGCACGCGCGCGAGCACCTGAATATCCTTGCGATCAAACGGGGTTGCGAAGGTGCGGTTCAGCTCAGCCACCAGAATGCGGTGCACTTCGTCGGCGTCTTTTTCCAGTTGCCGGACGCGCTGCGCGCTTTTGCGCCCCGGATGCGACATGTAGTATTGCAGCGCCTCGCCGCCGCGCACGGTGATCCGCGTCTGGGTGCGCAGACGGTCCAGGAACTGGTCGGGCCGTTTGCGAAAGCGTTCTCTCAGGCGGGCAGGAAAAGTGAACAGCGCGTGAATCGGGCGAGCGAGCATAAGACCCTCGGAGTAGCGGGACAGGTCCAGGTAAGCGGCGGCGTGAGACGCCGGAGAACAACCGGTACGCTGTCCGGATATACCCTGCTTTAGGCGAAAAATCAAGCATCGAAACCAAGCAACGCTGCGCATCAGGCAGGCGAAGGGCAGTCGCCAGGCGATAGCCCGTTGGTCCCCCTGCTGGCCGAGGTGAATTTTGACTACAATCTGAAGGGGCGCTCCTGACGCGCGTGCAGCGCAGGTGAGGCCCCGTCGAGGCGTATAACGCGGTATACTCGGTGCCTGGCACTGCAAAGAGTGAGGAGACGCTATGAAACGTTCACGCAGCCTGTGGGTGATAGTGGTGGCGCTCGCGCTGGCGGGCGCGGTCTTCGCGCTGAGGACTCCGGCCGACGCCCAGGACGACGAAGGGCCGGGCCTGATCCTGTACTCGTCGGACGAAACCGGTAACTACGAAATTTTCACGCTTGATCCTGAGACCGGCGAGCTTGTTCAGCTAACCAACGATCCAGGGGTCGACACGCATCCGATGTGGTCGCCGGACGGCGAGAAGATCGTCTTCAGCTCCGACCGCGACGGGGACTTTGAAATCTACGTGATGAACGCGGACGGCTCGGAAGTCGAGCAGTTGACGCGTAACGACGCCGACGACGTGCAGCCGCGCTGGCAGCCGGGCGGCGAGTACATCCTGTTCGTGTCGGATGTCAACGGCAACTGGGATCTGTACGTCGTGTCGGTGGACGGGCTGATCGTCCGCCAGTTGTCGAACGATCCGTTTGACGAGCGACACTTCGGCGCGGCTGAGGCGGACGAAGGCCCGCAGGTGACCGAGCCACAGGTCCCGGTGGCGTCCCCGACGCCTCCCCCGGCAGCTACGCCGGATGCGACTGTGTCCGTCTCGCGCCTGAATCTGCGGGCGAACCCCGGCGAAGGCGCGGGGATCATCAGCGTTCTGGGCCAGGATGACCCGCTCACCATTCTGGGCCGCCGCTTCGACAATAGCTGGCTCCAGGTGCGCAGCGCGGCGGGGACGACCGGCTGGGTCTATGCGCCGCTGCTGGCGGTCAATATCCCGCTGATAAATGTGCCTGTGATCGACGCGCAGTTTATCGCGCCGCCGACGCCTATGCCAACGCCGATCCCGGTTGTTCCGACCGCGACGACGGGCGGACTTCCGCCGGTTTATATCTCGTTCACCTCGGATTACGCGCCCGATCCGCTCAACCCACGAATAAACAGCGGCCAGTGTGTCACGCTAAGCTGGCACGTCGAGGGTATCCGCGAGGTGTATTTCCAGGG
>JADLHR010000288.1 GCA_020848665.1 Anaerolineae bacterium | reverse complement strand
GCAGTCAGGTGCAGGTGATCGCCGCAGAATGGGTTTTCGTCGGCGTAGTCGATGTCGGCCGGGTCCAGCGGCGCGCCGAAATTGCGCGGGTTGCGCCCATGATCAATGATGTTGTCGAGATACAAATCCATCCGGTTTGTCGAGTCTCCATCTCGCGGCGCGTTACCGCCCGAACACGCGGCGCGCCCGTTCGAGCGCGTCGATCAGCACATCGACCTCGTGCTGCGTATTGTACAGATAGAAGCTGGCGCGCGCGGTCGCCGCTACGCCGAGCCGCTGGTGGAGCGGCATGGCGCAGTGATGCCCGGCGCGGATCGCCACGCCTTCCGCGTCGAGCAGCTGGGCGATGTCGTGCGCATGAATATCCGCCAGCGTGAAGGTCGCCACGCCGTTGCGCCGCTCTGGGGCAGGGCCGTAGAGCGTCAGGCCGGGCACCTCGCTGAGACGGTCGAGCGCGTAATCGACGACGGTCTGCTCGTGCGCCAGGATGTTTTGCATCCCGATCCCGCTGAGATAATCGATTGCCGCGCCCAGCCCAGCGGCTTCTGCGATAGCAGGCGTCCCGGCTTCGAACTTGTGCGGCAGGTCGTTCCAGGTGCTGCCATCGAGCGTGACGCGCTTGATCATTTCGCCGCCGCCCATATACGGCGGCATGGCGTCGAGCAGCGCGCGCTTGCCGTACAGCACGCCGATCCCGGTCGGCCCGGCCATTTTGTGCGCGGAGAAGGCGTAGAAATCGGCGTCGAGCGCCTGCACGTCCACGCTCAGGTGTGGGACGCTCTGCGCGCCGTCGATCAGCGCCAGCGCCCCGGCGGCGTGCGCCTGCCCGATCATCTCCGCAACCGGGTTAACCGTCCCCAGTACGTTGCTGACGTGCATGACGCTGACCAGCTTCACCGGCTCGTCGCGCAGCAGCGCGGCGTACACGTCGAGGTCCAGCTCGCCCGCGCCGGTGATCGGGACATAGCGCAGGGTGAAGCCGCGCTCCTGCTGCAAAATCTGCCAGGGGACGATGTTACTGTGATGCTCCATCTCGGTCAGGACGACCACGTCGCCGGGGCCGAGATTGGCGTGGCCCCACGTTGCCGCGACCAGGTTGATCGCCTCGGTCGTGTTGCGCGTGAAGATGATTTCGCGGCGTGACCCGGCGTTGACGAAGGCGCGGACCTTATCGCGCGCGCCCTCATAGGCGGCGGTGGCGCGCTCGCTGAGGACGTGAATCCCCCGGTGCACGTTGGCATGGCTCGTCTCGTAATACGCGTTCATGGCGTCGATGACCTGGCGCGGCTTCTGGCTGCTGGCCGCTGAATCCAGGAAGGCCAACCGCTTACCGGGGTGCACATCCTGCTCAAGCGCCGGGAAATCGGCGCGAATGGCTTCAATGTTCAGAGGGGAGATTTGCTGTTCCGTCATCGCTGTTCCCTTAAACGCGCTCGGCCAGCGCGCATGCCTGGCTGACAATCACGCGCTGTTGGTCGTCATAAGCGTGCTGGGCATCGTCCGCTGCCAGCCGGTATAGCGTCAGCGCCGCGCGGCACGTTTCCTCGAAATCCAACGTATTCAGCCCCATCGCACGGGCCTGTGCGTCCTTCCAGGCGGGGCCAAGCTCCTCTGCGACCATGTCCCACAGCCGGTTTTCGGAGCCATACAGCAACCGGTGCTGCACCGAGACAATCCCTGGCAGATTCAGCACGAGCACGTTGCGCTGAGCGGCAGCAGCCAGGAACCGGCGCTGCTCCAGCGCGGCCACCAGCTTGAACACTTCTTCGGCCAACCCGGCCATTTCGCGGGCGACCCAGGCATCCGCCGCGCCAGGATCAAGCCGATCCCACGACCAGGCGAGGGCCTCACGTTGCAGACTGCTCGCCACACCAGACGGATCGTGCTGAATGCGCGCTTCCCGCCACCCACGGACGGCCGCTCCTACCGCCGCCGGATCGGTGAACTGCTGACGCGCGACCTCCGCCGGGACCCAGGCGACGTCCACCAGGCGCTCATCGCGCCAGTCGTAACGCTTCTCACCGTGTCCAAGCGCGAGCAGGTCAATGTCCGAGTACGCGGACTCCTGCCCGCGCGCAAAGCTGCCGAACAGCACGACGGCCTGCGCGCCAGCGGCGGCCAGTTCGGCGGTCACCTGATCAATGGTAGCGCGGTTGTCGGTCATGCTTCTTCCCCGATTCTCCACAGATTATACGGCGGCGCCCAGCGCACCGGGCAGTACTGTCCGGTCAGAAAATACGTGACATAAATCAGATAAAAATCAAAGAAAAACCGGACCAGCACAGGCTGGCCCGGTTCATATTGTCCACGCCATCCACTGCCGGTTGCGCTTAGCTCTCGCCGAGCAGCTTGCGCTCGACGTAGGCCATCATACGGTCGCGCACGCTCTCGAACGGGATGCGGTCCAGCACCGGGACAAAGAACCCATCCACGATCAGCTTTTCGGCCTCGTCGCGCGGGATGCCGCGCGCCATGAGGTAGAAGATCAGTTCTTCCTCGATCTTGCCGGTCGCCGAGGCGTGGGTGCAGCGCACGTCGTTGGCTTCGATCTCCAGCCCAGGGATGCTGTCGGCGCGGGCCTTGTCGCTCATGATCATGTTGCGATTGGCCTGGAAGCCGTCGGTCTTCTGCGCGCCGGGTAGCGCCTTGATCATGCCCTGCCAGACCGTGCGCGAGGCGTCCTTCAGCACGCCCTTGAACAGCAGGTCGGACGTGGTATAGGGCGCGTTGTGGTTCTGCTGCGTGTCGAGATCCATGAACTGCTGATCGCTGGGGAAGTAAAGGGCGCTCATGCGGCCCCAGCTCCCCTTGCCGTCGAGATCGATCTCCATGAACGCCTTGATCAGCTTGCCGCCCATCTGCCCGGTCACCCAGTCAAGCTGGCCGTCGTCGGCGACGCGCGCGCGCTGGTGGCTGAACTCGAACATATGGTGGCCCCAGTCCTGCAAATTGACAAAACGCAGGTTCGCGCCCACGCCGACGATCAGCTCAATGGCGCCGATAAAGCTCGCGTCCGCATCGAGCGTAGGCGACAGCGACTCGTGCAGGTAGTCGATCTGGGCGCCTTCTTCCAGCACGACCAGGATATGCCCCAGCGTCGCCGCCGTTTGCGTCGTATAGAAAATGCTGTGCGCCGGCAGCGCCGCCTGGACGCCACGCGGGACGTAGATGAAGACGCCGTGCGTCCACAGCGCTGCGTTCAGCGCCGCAAATTTGTCAATATCAGGCGTGACGGCGTGCGTCATCAGGTGCTGGCGGACCAGGTCGCCGTGCTCGCGGACAGCGGTGCGCAGATCGGTCACGATCACACCCTGCTCGCGCAGCACCGGCGCGCTCTCGTGATACACCAGGTGATCGTTGACGAACGCCAGCGTCGTGCCCTGCTGCTCGCCGAGCAGCGGCTCGCGGCTGCCGGCGGGAATGTCCTCGAAGTGCGCGCCGCCGTTGGCCGAGATGGTGGGCAGGTGCCCCGCGCTGTCCCAGTTGATGTGCCGGTAATCGGTGCGCCGCCACGCCTCGTCCTGGGTGGTCGGCATCGGCAGCGACTCGTACAGGTCCCACGCCGCCAGGCGCTGCGCGCGCAGCCAATCTGGCTCATTATGGCGGGCGCTCAAGGCTTCGACATCGGCCCGGCTGAGCGGCGGGGCCTGAAATTCACGTGCCACACGACGGCGAGTTGCCACTGGTCTGACCTCTCTTGATTGCTGTGCTGATCTCGTGCCCGATACACGGGTATGCGGGCGCCGTTCCGGGGCGCAGGAAGGGGCGTAAACGCGCTACGCCCCTTGATTCCGCCGCTTCTGGACGCGCTCCGCCGTGCTAGCCGATCGACCCTTCCATCTGGAGCTGGATCAACCGGTTCATCTCGATGCTGTATTCCATCGGCAGCTCTTTGGTGAGCGGCTCCAGGAAGCCGTTGACGACCATCGCATTCGCTTCGTCTTCGGACATGCCGCGACTCATCAGGTAGAAAATCTGATCGTCGCCGATCTTGCTGACCGTCGCCTCGTGGCCGATGGTCACGTCTGGCGCCTCGATTTCGATGTACGGGTAGGTGTCGGACTCACTGAACTCGTCGAGCAGCAGCGCGTCGCAGACGACCGTGCTCTTGGCGTTGTTCGCGTCCGGATAGACCTTGAGCAGGCCGCGATAGCTGCTACGCCCGCCATCCTTAGCGATCGACTTGCTGAGAATTTGGCTGGTGGTGTGCGGCGCGACGTGAATTGCCTTACCGCCCGCGTCCTGCACTTGGCCTCGGCCCGCGAAGGCGATCGACAGAATCTCACCATGCGCGCCCGGCTCCATCAGGTAGAGCGACGGGTACTTCATCGTGACCTTGCTGCCCAGGTTGGCGTCCACCCACTCGTGGCTGCCGTCGGCGTAGATCATCGCGCGCTGCGTTACGAGGTTGTAGACGTTATCCGACCAGTTCTGGATCGTGGTGTAGCGCGAGCGTGCGCCCTTCTTGACCACGATCTCGATCACGCCGCTGTGCAGGCTGTCGCTCGAATAGGTTGGGGCGGTGCAGCCTTCGACGTAGTGCAGATAGGCGCCCTCGTCCACGATGATCAGGGTGCGCTCGAACTGGCCGAGGTTCGCGGTGTTGATGCGGAAATACGCCTGGAGCGGCATCTGAATCTTGACGCCCGGTGGGACGTAAATGAACGAACCGCCCGACCACACTGCCGCGTTGAGCGCAGCGTACTTGTTGTCGTAGGCCGGGATAACGGTCCCGAAATACTCGCGGAACAGGTCTTCGTGCTCGCGCAGGCCGGCCTCGATACTTTTGAAGATCACGCCCTGGTCTTCCAGTTCCTTGCGGATGCGGTGGTAGACCATCTCGGAGTCGTACTGCGCGCCGCTGCCCGCCAGGAACTTCTGCTCGGCTTCGGGGACGCCCAGACGGTCGAAGGTACGCTTGATATTCTCTGGCACATCTTCCCAGCTGCGCCCTTCCTTTTCGGCGGGCCGCACGAAGAAGTAGATGTCCTCTTCGCGCAGACCGGCCAGGTCCGCGCCCCAGGCCGGAACCGGCTTGCTCCGGTAGATTTCGAGCGCCTTCAGACGCTGATCGCGCATCCATTGCGGCTCTTGCTTCATCTCGCTGATCTGCGCGACGATCTCCGGGTCGAGGCCCTTGCGGGCCTTAAACACGTAGCTGTCAGGATCGCGGAAGCCATACTGCTCGTCGTACGATTCGCGTATGCCCTGAAGCTGCTCGGCATCACTCGTCATAACTGAACCTCTCTCTCAACGGTGACTCGCGTGCGCGCCGGTGCTCCGGCGGGCTTAGGCGTCGCCGTTCGCCTGCTTCTCGCGCAGCCAGTCGTAGCCCTGCTCCTCAAGGTGCAGCGCCAGATCGGGGCCGCCGCTTTCGACAATCTGCCCGTCCATCATAATATGGACGTACTGCGGCCTGATGTGGTTGAGGATGCGCTGATAGTGGGTGATGACCAGCACGCCCAGGTCCTCGCTGCTGAGCTTCGCCACGCCCTCGGACACGATCCGCAGCGCGTCGATGTCCAGCCCGGAGTCGGTCTCGTCCATGATCGCGATTTTCGGCTGAAGCATCGCCATCTGAAGGATTTCTGCGCGTTTTTTCTCGCCGCCCGAGAACCCTTCGTTCAGGTAGCGCCCGCCGAAGCTGTGATCCATCTGGAGCAGGTCCATCTTCTCGATCATCATCTTACGGAACTGCGGAATCGGGACGCCTTTGTCTTCGGGGTTGTCCACCTTGCGGCGGGCGTTGAGCGCGTTGCGCAGGAAATTGGCGACGGTCACGCCGGGCACTGCGACCGGGTACTGGAACGCCAGGAACAGGCCCATCCGGCTGCGCTCGTCCGTTCCCAGCTCGGCCATATCCACGCCATCGAAGATCATCTGACCGCCGGTCACTTCGTATGCGGGATGGCCCATCAAGGTGTTCGCCAGCGTGCTCTTACCGGAGCCGTTTGGACCCATCAGGGCGTGAATTTCGCCCTGCTTGACGACCAGATTGACACCCTTGAGGATCGGCTGACCCTCAACGCTGACATGCAGATTGCGAATTTCCAACGCGGCACCCATAACTCCGGTGTTCCTCCTGATGGTGATCGGCATAGTTCAGTATTGTGAGGCGCGATTTCCGGCCAGCGCCGGGCGCGCGCCGCGACAGCGATGGTTGCGGGCGGCCCTCAGAAAAGAGCCGCGCCTGATGCGAGCGCGGCGCCTGAGTCTGCCGCAATTGAGAACCTTTTGCAATAAATCTGACGAGAGTATAACATTGCGCCCAGCTTCGGTCAATAAAGTAGAAAGATATCTATTTTATTTGCCGCGAGCGCATCAAAGAGCGCCACAAAGGCGACCATTCCGCTAAAATCGGCATAACATGGCATACTCGATCGCGACCGCCCGGCGATCGCTGCGCCGGGTTTGAGATGAGGAGCACCATATGAGCGAACAACTTTCCCGCGAACAGCGCGCTGAGATCGTCCGCGACGCCCTGCGCCAGGTAATCGACCCGGAGATCGGGCTGAGCGTGACCGAGCTGGGCCTGCTGCGCGAGGTCCAGATCGAGGACGATCACACGCACCTGGTGATGATCCTGACGACGCCGTTCTGCCCCTACGCGCCGCAGCTTCTGGAAGCCTCACGTCAGAAAGCGCAGGAGGCGCTCGGTGTTCCGACCACGATCGAGGTGGGGATGGAGCTGTGGGATCCCAGCATGGCCGAAGACGGCGTATTGAGCGACTGGGGATTGTTCTGAGCATATTATGGGCTTGCGCCAGTTAACCTCCCTATCTCCCAGCCTCTTGTCCCGGACCTGAGCGGCGAGGAGTCACGTACTTTATCACCAGCGCACAGGAGACATACGCCGCTCAGGAAGGGCAGAAGCTCGCTCTGCCTGTGAAGTTTTCGCTCAGCGGTGGAGCGAGCTTCCGCGCCCTGCGGGCAAAGCAAGGCGTGGGCGCTCTCGCCTCAGCCAACCCAAGCGCATAACAGGCTCTAATGCCGGTTGCAGCCGCCAGTCCTGTCACGTTAAGCGGGAAGGTTTTCTTTAACGTCCGCTATCAGCGCGACCAAAAGCGCCGCCTCGGCCCGCACGAAGACGGAGATGCGATCCAGCGGCGCAGCCGCCTCGATAGTCTGCGGGCCAGCGAAACGCTCGCCGGTCCAGAAATCGAGCCAGTCTCCTTGGGGCAGGGCGATGGACCAGACCTCGGCTCCCGGCTCGACGACCGGACAGACGAGCAAATCGCGCCCGAAGAAATCGTGATACGGCGACGCCTGCCGATCCCACAGCGCCAGCGCGCGCATCATCGGCTCGCCGGTGCTCAACATCCCGCGCCGACGCTCAGGCCGGACAGCGCCGTAAGCTGCGTGCGTAACAAAGGCCCCTGCGCCCGAATGATGTTCAGGAGCAGGTTGCGATTCATCGCGCGCATCAAGTCACGGTTTCCACGGCGGGGTTTGTTCATGAAACTTTTATCACTCAATGAAATAAGCTATCTAAAGCATTTGAGGCTTTGGAATGGTTGTCAAGCATTCCGTTTTGGAGCGCAGAAAATGCGCCTCAGGAGGCGCG
>JADLHR010000287.1 GCA_020848665.1 Anaerolineae bacterium | reverse complement strand
TTCGCCATCTCGTAGATCGCGCGCGTGCGCTCGCGGGTGGTCCGCAGGCGGATTGCTTCGCTTTCGAGGTGGTCCAGCGCCCGGCTGCGCCACGTCCAGCCGCCGGAGCGCAGCACCGCGCCCAGCACGCCGAGGATCGCGAGGAAGATCAGACTCAGGCCGAGGGCCGAGGAACGCTCCTCCGAGAGCGCGGGCAGCCGTCCCGCCGCGACCAGCGCCGCGATGACCAGCAGTCCCAGCGTCACGGCGATCCCGGCCCAGCGAAAGCGAAACGCCGCGTGGAACATCGCCAGCGTGCCGAGCAGCACCAACGGCAGCGCCACGCCGCCATAAACCCATAGAAACAACCCCGCCAGCGCGCTGTCGGAGACGAGGTCCAGCCCGCCCAGCACACGATCGCTGATCCGGCCCACCAGCGCCAGCGCGCCGAGCACCAGGTTGCCCCCGGCAGCGATCGTCGCAGCGGTCAGAAGTCTCTCCCGGTCGATGGGCGCTGCGTCAAGCGGCGGCGGCTCAACGAGCGCCAGCGCGACGACGCCGGCAATGAACAGCCAGCGCAGCCAGAACAGCGCGCGATCCAGAGCGTGCGGCGTGTGCGCCGAAGCGACCGGTCGATTCAACGGATTACCCCAAAACAAAAAATGCCGCAGCGACGGTTGGCGCACCTGCGGCATCTTCATTTTATCGCGATCTTGCACGCGGTGATGGGCGCGAAGGGACTCGAACCCCTGACCTCACGGATGTGAACCGTGCGCTCTAACCAGCTGAGCTACGCGCCCGAAGATGCCCGCATTATAGCATTGCCCTGTCCCTCTGACAAGGGCTGCCTGCGGCGGGACGGCCCCTACCTCCGCTTATTATAGCCGTATTCAAGCGGCGTGGTAAACCGCAGCGGTCGCTGAGCGGTCGCTGAGAGACGCGCGGTGTGGTATTCTAGAGGCTGTTATGCACTTTGTGGTCTGGCTTCCAGGCCATCCCCCCATCCTTCCGACCTGCGGTCGGCTTTCCTTCCCCCAGAACGAGGGAAGGAAAAAAACAGAGCGGCTCCCCTTCCCTCATTTTGGGGGCAAGGGGCCGGGGGATGGGGGGCTTTACCCGGCGCGCAAGTGCATAACACGCTCTAGCCCCACATCGGTGCGCGCAGGAGGGTACACCAGTGGACTTTCTCAAGCGGCTATTCGGCGGCGGCAGTCGTGGCGGGGACCAGGGCGCCCTGTACCTCTACGTTCGGTCAGCGCGCACCGGCGAGGTGATCCGGGTCCGCATCCACCTCTATAACGATCTGTCACAGGACGAGTCTGGCGACGGCTATCACGTGCGCAAGGTCGTGGTCGGCGAGAAGAGTTTTGATCGCATCGAGGCGCATCTGAGCTTTGACGCCAGGCGCCACCTGATCGGCGGCGACGTGACGGGCGGCGAGCTGGTTGACGAAGCGGCCTATGAAGCGTATCTCGCCGAACGCTCCGGCGGCGCCACACCTGGACACGCCTCTTGACCCATCCGACGCTATCGCTGCTGCTGTTCGACGTTGACGGCGTGCTGATCCACCCGGCCGGGTATAAGGCGGCGATCCGCGCCACGGTCAGCCATTTCGCGGCGCGGATGGGCCTGCCGGACGCGCTGGCGGTCTACGCGCCTGACGAACACGAGATCGCGGTCTTCGAGGCGTGCGGCATCACCAACGAGTGGGATTCCGGCGCGATCTGCGTCGGCGCGCTGCTGGACGCCGCGCTGGAGGCGGATCCGGCCCTCGCCCGTCCCACGCTCGACGCAACGCTGGCCGCAATTCACGCTGCGCGCCCGGCGCTCGACCGGCCCGACTACGCCGCGCTGGCGCGCAGCATCCCGCATGTCACTGTGGACGCCTCGATTGTCCCGGCCACGCGCTACCTGGGGCTGCTGACCGCGCGCGGCGGGGATCATCTGCCCCTGCTCACGGCGCTGCTCGGCGATGTCTACGGTCTGCACGCGCCAACAACGCGCGTCTTTCAGGCGCACGTGCTCGGCAACGCGCTCTACGCCTCGGTGTACCAGGAGCCAGCCCCACTGGAGCACGCGGGATGTATCGCCGCCTATGACGTTCCGCTGCTGACGCCTGACACGCAGGCACGCCTGCTGGCCTGGCGCGCGCAGCCAGGTCATGCGGTGGTGATCTTCACGGCGCGGCCCAGCCTGCCGCCCGCCGGAGCAGCGACCCCGCAGGGCAACGGTTTTTCGCCGGAGGCCGAGTTGGCGCTGGAGCTGCTCGGCTTCGACGGGCAAATCCCGCTGATCGGCCAGGGGCGCGTTGGCTGGCTGGCGCGGCAGCGCGGGCGCGGCACCGCCGACTACACCAAGCCCTCACCGGTGCAGGCGCTGGCCGCAATCGGCGCCGGGATCGCGGGAGACGAGTGCGCCGCGCTTCACGCCGCCGCCGCGCTCGTCGAGGACGGGCGGCTGGAAGGGCCGCTTGCCGCGCTGCGCGATCATACGCTGTCGCTGACCGTGTTCGAGGACGGGATCGGCGGCATCCGCGCCACGCTCGACGCCGCACGCCTGCTGCAAAACGCCGGAGTGGACGTGCGCGCCCGCGCGATCGGCATCTCACCGCACCCGGATAAGCGCGCCGCCCTAAGCGTGGTGGCCCATCACGTTGTGGACGACGTGAACGCCGGGCTGGCGCTGATCTGGGAAAGCAGCTAGAGCGGTCAGCCAGGAGCAGAAGGCAGACGCACCCCGCGCTTTGCGGAAATCCAGGGCGGGCGGCGAAACGGGCGCCAAATCTCCGGCTTAGCGCGGGTGGTGGCGGCGCTCTAATTCGGCGGCGAGGTCATCGGGCGTCAGGCCGCGCTGCGCCAGCAGCACCAGGCAGTGATAGGTCAGGTCGGCCAGCTCCTCGATCACGCGCTGATCGCCCTGGCCTTTGACCGCCAGCACAACTTCGATCGCCTCTTCGCCGACCTTCTTCACGATTTCGTCCTCGCCCGCGTCGAGCAAGGCGTTGGTGTATGACCCGGCGCGCG
>JADLHR010000286.1 GCA_020848665.1 Anaerolineae bacterium | reverse complement strand
GCCGGTTGTGCCAACATCGACCGCGAACCCCAGTGGAGTTGCGTCCGGCGGCAGGAACGCGACGACGCGCCGCCCCTGCGACACCATCCGAACCCGCCAATCGTGGCTGCGCGCCAACGCCGGCAGCCCGGCCAGCACTGGCGCGGACGGCTCCCAGGCCGCC
The DNA here is from genome assembly GCA_020848665.1 of Anaerolineae bacterium. Lineage (GTDB taxonomy): Bacteria > Chloroflexota > Anaerolineae > Aggregatilineales > Aggregatilineaceae > DYGX01. The sequence goes on along the minus strand of JADLHR010000286.1, from coordinate 5,300 downwards.
GGGTCCAGGCCGGGGATGCGCTCCCAGTCACCGCGCAGGTTTTCGACAGAAGGCGGGGTCATCGCCAGGTCGTGCAGCGCGATCGCCGGCTCGACCGGCAGCGGGGTTTCCTCGCCCTCGACCTGGCTGCGCTGCGCGGCGCTGAGCGACTCGCGTGGCACATCCACCACAATCGCGCCCGCGCTCCCGATCACCGTCTGGCAGGCGAGCCGCATCCCGTCGTCAAGCTCCGCGCTCGTCAGATGATCGCGCTCGACCTCGTTCAGCGCGCTGACCTGCCCACTCAGCACGCGCACCCGGCAATCACCGCAGACTCCCACGCCGCCGCATACCGCCGATAGCGCCACGCCAGCGTCCTGCGCCGCTTCGAGCAGCGTGGCCCCCGGCTCGACCACAACCCGCCGCCCGATCGGCTGAAATGCGATTTCGATCACAGCGGCGCTACCCTTCCGCGTCCTCGACCGGCTCGCAATCCACCAGTCCGCCGCCCGATTGGCGGATGCGGTAGCCGGGCGGCACGACCAGGAACTCGTCCGCCGGCCACTCGCCGCGCACCAGCATCGTCAGCAACCGCCGGTCGCCGGTGCGCCGCTCAAATCGCCAGCCGCGCCGTTCGGCTTCCGCGCGCGCCGCCTCTTCATACGGCTGGCCGTCGGCGCCGCCCATGTCGATGAACACAGCGCGGTCATAGTGCTTGCCCCACTCGCCCATCACTTCCATCAGATAGTCGGCGTTGTCCTGGCCGTATTTGCGGACGTACTCGGCGTAAATTTCGTCCATCGCGCCGATCGTCGCCGCGCCAAGGCCGACGCTTGCGCCGTCCGCGCTGCGCTCCATGTAATCCAGGCTGTACCAGTACGTGCCAGGATGCGCGTCGAACTCAGCTTGGTAACGATCGCGTGCGCCGAGGTAGAGCGTGATGCAGTCGTGCGCGCGCGGGATGACCAGCGGGATGCTTCGCGCTACCAGCCCGACCGTCGAGGTGCCGCAGATGCCATATGCCAGCAGGATCGCATCGTAAGCGCCGGGCGCAGCGGCGTCGATCTGCTCCTGAAGCGCGGCGCGCAGCGATTTCGGGGTATTGTGCAGCCCCTGCCGCAGCAGCTCGACCGTCACCGTGTGGGGCGCATCCGCCGCCGCTGCATGAATGCTGCGCGTCAGCGCCTCGCACGTCAGCGCGAGATACCGTCTCACTTGCCGGTCAGCTGGCGCGCAATACGCACCGCGGACGACGCGTCTGCCGCATAGCCATCCGCGCCAATCTCCTTCGCATACGCTTGCGTCACCGGCGCGCCACCGACCAGGATGATCGCCTGACCGCGCAGACCGGCGGCTTCGATTGCCTCAATAGTCGTCTTCATGTTCGGCATGGTCGTCGTCAGCAGGGCGGACATGGCGACCACGTTCGCGCCATTGCGGACTGCGTCGATGAAACGCTCCGGGGCAACATCCACGCCCAGGTCCACGATCTCGAACCCGGCGCCCTCCAGCATCATCGCGACCAGCGACTTGCCGATATCGTGCAGGTCGCCCTTGACCGTGCCAATCACGATGCGGCCCAGCGGCTCGACGCCCTGATCGACCAGCAGCGGCTGCAAGATCGCGAGCGCCGCCTTCATCGCGCGCGCCGCGATCAGCATCTCCGGGACGAAGTACTCGCCCTCCTCGAACAGCCGCCCCACCTCCTGCATCGCGCTGATCAGCCCCTCGTGCAAGATGGTATCGGGCGCGACGCCCTCCGCCAGGGCCTGCTCAACCTTCGGAACGACCTGCTTGGCCTGCCCGTCGATCACCGTTTGGCGAATTTCCGCGAGTAAAGACATTCGATTGCTCCTAAGACTCCGACCTGCGCCGTGTCACGGCATAATCACTGGCATTATAGTATCGCGTTTTTGCCGATGCGAGCCAGGGTAGTTTTCGGGCAGAAAAACGCGGAGCGGCATGGATCTTCTGGCGCCACCCTGGTCAGAAGCCCCTCAATCGGCTACGATCTACGCCGGTCGGCGATACCCTTCAGATGTAAAAGAAGGCGGTGGAATGGGATTTCACGGCGGGATGCGCGCGTATGTGCGCAGCTCGGACGAAAGGCCGCGCACAGCAAACTGGGCGCTTCTCAAGCGGGTGCTTGGCTACGCGCGCCCGTACTGGTGGCAGATCACTCTGCTGCTGCTTACGATTCTGCTCACGACCGGGCTGGGCCTGCTTCAGCCGCTGATCCTGCGCGACCTGATCGACACCACGCTGCCCAACCGCAACGCGACGCGGCTCAATTTCCTGGCTGGGGCGCTGGTACTGATCCCGATCGCAACCGGCCTGATCAGCATCTTCCAGCGCAAATTGAACGCATCGGTCGGCGAAGGCGTGATCTTCGACCTGCGCGTCAGCCTGTACCGCCATTTGCAGCGAATGTCGATCCGGTTCTTCACGCACACGAAGACCGGCGAGCTGATGAGCCGCCTGAACAACGACGTGATCGACGCCCAGCGCGCGATCAGCAACACGATCGTTGACATCATCACCGATCTGATCCGCGCGACAGCCGTCGTGATCGTCATGTTCACGCTGGAATGGCGGCTGACGCTGTTCGGCGCGGTCGTCGTGCCGCTGTTCATCCCAATCGCGCGCCGCGCCGGCCGGCGGCTGCGAGCCGTTGCGCGCGAAGCGATGACCTACAATGCCCAGATGAACGCCATGATGAACGAGACGCTCAACGTCGGCGGGGCGCTGCTGGTCAAGTTGTTCGGACGCGAATCGAGCGAGGTTGACCGCTTCCAGACACGCGCAGCCAGCGTGCGCGACACGGGCGTCAGGCGAGCCGTCCTCGGCACGCAGTTCTTCGTGCTGGTCGGCATGCTGACCGCCGTCGGAACTGCGCTCGTCTACTGGCTCGGCGGGCACCTCGTGCTGCGCGACGTGTTCAGCATTGGGACCATCGTCGCGTTCAGCGCCTATCTCGCGCAGCTTTACGGGACGCTTCAATCGCTGTCCAACGCACCGGTCTCCTTCGTCACGTCGATGGTCAGCTTCGAGCGTGTCTTCGAGGTCGTCGATCTGCCGCTGGAAATCGAACAGAAGCCGGACGCCATCGTGCTGAGCGAGGTTCAGGGGAATCTGACCTTCGACCACGTCACGTTCCAGTATGATACAACCGATGTTGTCCAGTTGAGCGCGGTTGAGCGCGTGGGCGACATGGCAAGCGTCGATACGGCGCTGTCGGGCACGGCGGCGAGCGAGAAGCCGGCTGAGCCTGCCGGGCAGTCCACCGAGGAAAGCCAGGCGCGCGAGATCGCGCTTGAGGACGTGACGTTCACGATTGAGCCGGGGCAGTTGGTGGCGCTGGTCGGGCCGAGCGGGGCAGGCAAGACGACGATGACCTACCTCATCCCGCGCCTCTACGACCCGACCGCCGGACGCATCCTGCTGGATGGCATCGACCTGCGCGACGTGACGCTCGACTCGCTGGCCGCGCAGGTCGGCGTCGTGACCCAGGAGACGCACCTGTTCCACGACACGATCCGCACCAACCTGCGCTACGCCAAACTCGACGCGACCCCCGCAGAACTCGAAGCCGCCTGTCGCGCGGCGCACATCCACGCCTTCATCGCCGCCCTGCCCGACGGCTACGACACGGTCGTCGGCGAGCGCGGCTACCGGCTGTCGGGCGGGGAAAAGCAGCGGCTGGCAATCGCGCGCGTCATTCTCAAAGACCCGCGCCTGCTGGTGCTGGATGAGGCGACCAGCCACCTCGACAGCCAGTCGGAGGCGCTCATTCAGGATGTGCTCAGCCGCGTGATGGCCGGGCGGACGAGCCTGGTGATCGCGCACCGGCTGAGCACGATCCTGGCGGCTGACCAGATTCTGGTGCTGGACCGGGGACGGATCGTCGAGCGCGGGACGCATAGCGGGTTGCTGGCCCTCGGCGGGCTGTACGCCCAGCTCTACGAAACCCAGTTCAGCCGCGACTCGGCCCACACCTGATCCGTACCGGAAAGGAGCCTGCGGCGATGGGGACGCTGTACATCGTGCCGACGCCAATCGGCCACCTGGAAGACATCACGCTGCGCGCGCTGCGCGTCCTGCGCGAGGCCCGCCTGATCGCTGCGGAAGACACGCGCATCACCCGCAAACTGCTGACCAGATACGAGATCGGCACGCCGCTGACCAGCTACCACGAGCACAACAAGCTCTCCAAGCTGGAGGCCATCTTCGACGCGCTGGCGCAGGGCGATGTCGCGCTGGTCTCGGACGCCGGGACGCCCGGCATCTCGGACCCTGGCTTTGAGCTGATCCAGGAGGCGCTGGCGCGTGGTGTGACGGTCGTGCCGCTGCCCGGTCCATCCGCCGCGATCGCGGCGCTGGTCGGCTCCGGCCTGCCAAGCGACCGTTTCCTGTTCGTCGGTTTTCTGCCACGCAAGGCTGCCGCGCTGCGCGACGCGCTGCTGGAGCTGGCGCCGCTGCGCGCCACGCTGATCGCCTACGAAAGCCCAAACCGCCTGGTCGCCACGCTTGCTGCGGCGCGCAACGTGCTCGGCGACCGTCCGGCGGTCGTCGCGCGCGAGTTGAGCAAGCTGCACGAGGAGCTGCGGCGCGGCACCCTGGACGACCTGGCCGATCACTTCCGCGACAACCCGCCACGCGGCGAGATCACGCTGGTGATCGGCGGCGCGACCGAAGCGCCTGCCGGGGAAATGTGGGACGAGGCCGGCGTCCGTCGCGCCCTGGCCGACCGGCTGGCGCAGGGTGAATCGCGCAGCGCCGCCGCGCGCGCCCTCGCCGAGGTTTCTGGCTGGAATCGGCGCGACGTGTACAATCTGGACCTCGATTAACTTTTGGAATTCTGTATTCATCGAAAGGCAATCACATGTCTCCCACTCTGCCTGCCACCGGGCAGGAAGTCACAAGCTGGACGCAGGTCGAGCCTGTTTTCGCTGAGCTGGCCGAGCGCCCGCTGTCCGCAGACACAATCAGCGCCTGGCTGGTCGACTGGTCGCACCTGAGCGAGCGCATCGACGAGACCCATGCCCGGTTCTACATCGCCACCACACAGGACACCACCGATCAGGCCGCCGAGGACCGCTACCACGCCTTCATTGGGGATATCCTGCCGCGTGCGCAGGCCGCCGACCAGACGCTCAAGCAGCGCCTGCTGAGCAGCGGCCTTGAGCCGGAAGGATTCGAGATCCCGCTGCGCAACCTGCGCGCCGAGGCCGAATTATTCCGCGACGAGAACCTGCCGCTGCTGACCGAGGAGCGCAAGCTCGCCTCGCGCCTCAATCGCATTCTCGGCGCGCAAGCCATCG
>JADLHR010000285.1 GCA_020848665.1 Anaerolineae bacterium | reverse complement strand
GGCGGCGTTCGTGCTGATGCTGGCGCACGTGATTCTGAATTAAGGCGAGAGAGCGCGTTATGGAGTTCACGCCACAGCAGGCCGAGGCGGTCTACACCCACGACTGCAATCTGATCGTCACCGCCGGGGCAGGCAGCGGCAAGACGCGCGTGCTGGTCGAGCGGTTTATTGCGTTGCTCGACGCCCACCCCGACTGGCCGCTGACCTCGATCGTCGCCATTACCTTTACGGAGAAGGCCGCGCGCGAAATGCGTGACCGCGTCCGCGCCGCGATTGAGCAGCGGCTGGTGACTGCGCCGGACGAGGATCGCGCGCGCTGGTTCGAGCACTACGCCGCGCTCAGCGCCGCGCGGATCGGCACGATTCACGGGCTGTGCGCCCAGCTTCTGCGCGCCAACCCCGCCGAGGCGCGCCTCGACCCGGCCTTTGAGGTGCTGGACGAGACCGAGGCGACGCTGATCCTTCACGATGCGATTGAGCGTGCGCTGGGGCGGCTGGTGCGCGACGGCTTTCCAGCGGCGGCCCTGCTGAGCGCCTACGATCTGAGCGCGGTGCGCGGCATCCTGCGCGCCTACGCCCAGCCCGGCGCGGCGGAGTCGGTCGCCGAGGCGCTGGCGTGCGGCCCCGACGCGCTGTGGGACCGCTGGCAGACGGGCTGGCGCGTCGAGCGAGCGGCGGCGATCCGTGACCTGCGCGCGGACTCGAACTGGCGCACGGCGCTGGAGTGGATCGCGAGGGTCGATCCGCCGCCGGGTGATAAGCTGTCTCCGATCTGCGAGGCTGTCCAGGCGAATGCGCCCGCGCTGCTTTCGGGCGACGACGACGCCTGCTGGGACGCGATTGAGTGGCTGGGCGGAGTGATCAGGATCAACGCTGGCTCGCAGGCGAACTGGGGCGGCGCGGAGCAGTTGCAGGCGTGCAAAGACGCGCTGAAGACCATCCGTGAGCCGCTGCAAGAGGCCGCCAAGGACCTCGGCGCGGCGCCCGGCGACCTCGATGCGCAGGCGCTCGACTGGCTGGTGCGCTGGGGCGAGGCGATCGCGCTGGCCGCCGAGGAATACGCGCGCGCCAAGGCCGAGCGGACCGCGCTCGATTTCGCTGATCTGGAGTATCGCGCGCACGCCTTGCTGCGCGACGACGAGGTCTGCGCGCGCTATCACGCCGAGTTTCATCACGTGCTGGTAGACGAATTTCAGGACACCAACCCCGCGCAGCGCGATATTGTCTACCGGCTGAGCGCGGTGTATCAGCCCGGCGGCGCGGGGCGGCTGTTCGTGGTGGGCGATCCCAAGCAGAGCATCTACGCCTTTCGCGGCGCGGATGTCAGCGTGTTTGACGCCGTGCGGCGCGATCTGCTGGATCACAACGGGCGGGAGTTGCCGCTGGCGATGTCGTTCCGCGCGCATGAGCGGCTGGCGGGCGCGTTCAACGACCTGTTCAGCGCGATTCTGACGGTGGGCGACGGCCCCGCCGCCCGCTGTGAGATCGGGCTGGGCACGCCGATGACCGCGTATCGCGCCTGCGATCTGGATGCGGCTCCACACCAGGCGCAGCCGATCACCGTGCTGGCGATTCCCCGGCTTGACAAAGCCGCCGCGCCGGAGTTCCAGCTCAAGGAAGACCTGCGCCGCTGGGAGGCGTGGGCGCTGTCGCAGAAGCTGCGAGAGCTGGTTGAGACCGGCGCGAAGGTCTGGGAGCGCGGGCCGGAGGGCGGGTGTTATCGCCCCGCCGGATTCGGCGACATGGCCGTGCTGTTCCGCGCGATGACCAGTGCGCCGCTTGTGGAGGAAGTCTTCAAAGCGACCGGAATCCCGTATGTGACCATCGCGGGACGCGGCTATTTCGACCGCCAGGAAGTCTGGGACCTGCTTAACCTGCTGCGCGCGCTGCACAACCCCGCCGACGACCTGGCGCTGGCGGCGGCGCTGCGCTCGCCGCTGTTCGGGCTGAGCGACGAGGCGCTGCTGGCGCTGCGACTTCCGCCGGATGGATCGCGCGCGCGGCTTCCGCTGTGGCAGATGCTGCGCGGCGATGACCCGCCAGATTTTCCGCGTGACGAACTGTCCGCGCTGGACTTCGCGCGCGGTGCGCTGGCTGAGCTGCGCGACCGCGCCGGACGCGTCTCGAATGCCGAACTGCTGGCGCGCGCGCTGGCGCTGACCGGCTATCTCGCGGCGCTGAGCGGCCTGCCTGATGGCGCGCGCCGCCGGGGCAACGTCGAGAAGCTGCTGCGGCTGGCGCGGGCGTCGGGCCGGACCGGGCTGGGCGCGTTTAACGCCTACGCACGCGACCTGACTGTGCGCGAAATCCGCGAGGGCGAGGCGACGGTCGAGGCCGAAGACGCCGTCAAGCTGATGTCGGTTCACGCCAGCAAGGGGTTGGAGTTTCCAATCGTCGCGCTGTTCGATACTACATGGTCGCGCCAGGATGCGTCAGAGGTATTCACGCTCGATCCGGACGCCGGGCCGGCCTGTGATCCGCCGCATGAGGCGCCGAAGGACGACAAAACGCCGAAGCCATTCGCGGTCAGGTGGGCGAAGAAGCTCAGCGCGCGCCGCGAGCAGGCTGAGAATCGTCGCCTTCTGTACGTCGCGGCCACGCGCGCCAGCGATTACCTGATCCTGAGCGGGACACCGGACCAGCATGGGCGTTATCCCAAAGGCTGTTGGCTGCACCAATGGCTCGGCGCGCTAGGCGTAAATCCTGACGAGCTTGCACCATCCGGCGAGCCGCTACGCATCAAGCGCGCGTGGGGCGAGTGTGTAATCGACGTGCCCGCCACGCCGCCGCGCGCCGCTGATCTGCTGGCACCCCGGCCGGGTGGTGCGCCCGGCTGGGATCATCCGGCGCTGCAAGCCGGGGAGCCGGTTCCCGGCGTTGTCGCCGAGCGCCCGCCGCTGCTGTCGCCGGTGGTGGTCGAGGCGGACGCCCCGGCGCGCGCACTGAGCGCGACGCAGATCGCCAAGCTCGGTCACGCGCTGTTCGCGGACCCGCCCGTGGAAGGGCGGCGCGCCTTCCGCCACGCCGTGTTGCACGACGCGCCGGATGCGCTGCGCCCGCTGCCCGGTCCGCAGCCGGACTCGCGCTGGCAGGCAATCGCTGTCGGCCAGACGGTGCACCGCGCGCTGCGCGCCTGGCTGATGCCGGATGGCCGCG
>JADLHR010000284.1 GCA_020848665.1 Anaerolineae bacterium | reverse complement strand
GCGCCGAAAAGACGCTCGGCGACCTGAGCGCGATCGCGATCGCACAGGGGCCGGGGTCGTTCACCGGCCTGCGGATCGGGCTGAGCGTGGCGAAGGGTCTGGCCCAGGCGCGGGGCCTGCCGCTGGTGGCCGTTCCCACGCTGGAGATCGTCGCGGCGGGTGTGCCGCCGCTGGGCCACCGTCTCATCGCCGTGCTTCAGGTGGGGCGCGGGCGCCTCTGCGCGCAGTCATTCGTCTGGACAGGTAAGGGATGGACCAGTGACAGCCCGGCGGAGATCACGACCTGGGCGCAGGTGCTCGGCGGGGTGCGCGACGAGACGCTGATCGCGGGCGAGATCGACGACGCCGGGCGCGCGCTGCTCGACGCGACCGGCCGCCCGGTGCGCGCCGTGCCGGGCGCTTACGCGCTGCGCCGCGCCGGGATGCTGGCCGAGCTAGCCTGGGTGCGCGTGATCGCCGGAGCGACCGGTGATCCGGCCCTGGTTACGCCGATTTACCTGCACCAGCCGGGAGTCCCGCACCCATGACGCCGTCTTACACGCTGCGGCCCATGACGACCGACGATATTCCTCAGGTGCTCCAGATCGATCACGTGTCGTTTACCACGCCCTGGTCGGCGCGCACCTACGAGTTTGAGATCAACAACCGCGACAGCTCGCATCTGGTCGTCGTTGAAGCAGCGGGCGCGAACGCGCTGCGCACCGACGGCTGGCGCGGGCTGGCTGCTCGTCTGCGATCCAGCGGTCCGCCCGCCTTCGAGATCGCGGGGTACGGCGGCTGCTGGCTGATCGCCGGTGAAGCGCACATCAGCACGATCGCAGTTGCGCCGGATTTTCGCGGTCGTGGGCTGGGTGAGCTGCTGTTGGCGGCGATGCTGCGGCGCTCACTGAGCCTGGCGAGCGAGTATTCTGTGCTGGAAGTGCGCGCCAGCAACCTGACCGCTCAGGCGCTCTACCAGAAGTATCATTACCAGGTCGTCGGGCGGCGGCGGGGATATTATCGGGACGACGGCGAGGATGCGCTGCTGATGGAAGTCCGCCCGTTGAACGACGCCTATCGGCGGGAGCTTGACGCGCGCCTGGCGGAGCTGCGCGAGCGCCTCAACTATGCCGATCTGTTCACCGGGGCAGAGCGGTAACCGGCACGCAAAGGAGGATGCGCATGGCCGACAAAAGGAGCTTCAAGGAGCGCCAGGCGGCGCTGCACGAGATCGCTGACCGTATTCGCCCGTGTACGCTGTGCCCTCTAGCCGCCGGGCGGACGAACGCCGTTCCTGGAGCGGGCCGGGCCGATGCCGACATTATGTTCATCGGCGAAGCGCCCGGCTTCTATGAAGACCAGCAGGGGCTGCCGTTCGTCGGCGCGTCGGGCAAATACCTCGACGAGCTGCTCGGCAAGATCGGCCTGACACGCGACGACGTGTTTATCACCAATGTTGTCAAGTGCCGTCCGCCGGGCAACCGCGACCCGCTGCCTGATGAGATCGACATCTGCGTGGCGACCTACCTGAAGCAGCAGGTCGAGATCATCCAGCCCCGGCTGATCGCGACGCTGGGGCGCTTCAGCATGGCGCTCTTTTTTCCGAAGGACGCGCGCATCACCAAGATTCACGGGCACCCGCTGCGCGCCAATGAGCGCATTTATTATCCGCTCTTTCACCCGGCGGCGGTGCTGCGTAACCCCAACCTGCGCCCGGCGATGGAAGCAGACTTCAAACGCATCCCGGAGCTGGTTGCGGAAATCAGCCGGTCGTCCAAGTCTGATGACTCGCCGCCCCCGCCTCCACCGCAGCAGTTGAGCTTGTTCTAGCGCGCTCCGGGCAGTCTTTCGGAAACAACTGGCCGGCAGACTGGCCTGCGGGTACGGTTTGTTGGGCGGCGGGCAAGCGCCCGCTGCTGCCTATGTACCCCGGCGCGGGCTTGCGGTATACTGCGACGGCAAAGTTCACGATCGGCCCGCGCCTGGCACGGACCGTTGTGCGCAACGGATGATAGCCCCCGCATGGATATAGCGCAGTTCTTTCCGGTTATGCTCGCCGGTTTCGCGGCTGCGGTCGGCTTTACGCCGATCACCAAGCGGCTCGCGGTAGTGTTGGGCGTGCTCGATCAGCCGAGCGCCCGCAAAGTTCACCAGACTCCGACGCCACTGATGGGCGGGCTGGCGATTTACGGGGCGCTGGTGCTGGCGCTGCTGCTGTTCAGCCCGCCGTTCTACCTGGTGGAGCTGGGCGCGATTCTGGCCGGAGCGACCTGGCTGGTATTGGTCGGCTTCGTAGACGACCGGCGCGGGATGCTGCCGCTGGTCAAGCTCGGCGGGCAGATGATCGCCGCGATCGTGCTGGTTCTGGCCGGAATCCAGGTGCGCATCTTTCCCAGCCAGGCGCTCAACGTCGCTTTCACCCTGCTGTGGATTGTCTTCATCATCAACGCGATGAATTTCCAGGACAATATGGACGGGCTGGCGGCGGGCATCACCGCCATCGCCTCAATCGCGTTCTTTGTGATGGCCGTCCAACAGGAGCTGAGCCTGGTCGGCAGCATGGCGGCGGCGCTCGGCGGCGCGTCGATTGGCTTTTTGATCTACAACTTCAACCCGGCTTCGTCGTTTATGGGTGACATGGGCAGCATGGTGCTCGGCTTCTTGCTGGCGGTGCTGGCGATTAAGCTCAATTTCCGCGTGCCTGCCGAGCGCCAGGTGATCACATGGATGGTGCCGGTCGTCGTGCTCGGCCTGCCGATCTTCGACGCCGCGCTGGTCATCCTCACGCGCCTGATCGAGGGCCGCTCGCCGATGATGGGCGGCAAGGACCACACCTCGCACCGGCTGGTCAGCCTCGGCCTCAGCCAGCGGGCGGCGGTGCTGGCGCTTTATGCGGTCTGCGCGGCGCTCGGCGTCGCGGCGGTGCAGTTGTCGCACGCCAACATCAGCGAGGGGGCGATGATCGGGGCGGGGCTGGCCGGGGCAGCGGCGGCCGCATTCGTGTTTCTGAACTGGGCTTATTTGCGCAATCGGCGCCGGGCCTGATCCGGCTGCCTGGGAGAGAATATGCAGCAGACTCCGTCGTATACCTATCTCGTCACCGGAGGCGCCGGGTTCATCGGCTCGCATATGGTCGGCGCGCTGCTCGATGCCGGACACCGCGTGCGCGTGGTGGATAATTTCTCGACCGGCAAGCGCGAGAACCTGGCGCACGTAGCCGGCCAAATCGACCTGCGTCCGATCAGCATCACCAACCGCGCCGCGCTGGCCAAGGCGATGGACGGCGTCGATTACGTCTTTCACCTCGCGGCGCTGGCCTCGGTCCCGCGCTCGGTGGCGGACCCGCTCGGCAGCAACGAGCACAACGTGACCGGCACGCTGAACGTGCTGCTGGCTGCGCGCGACGCGGGCGTCAGGCGCGTGGTCTACGCCGGGTCGTCCTCGGCGTATGGCAACGTCGAGTCGGAGTACAAGTCCGAGGATATGCTGCCGCAGCCGCTTTCGCCGTATGCTGTCGCCAAGCTCGCCGCCGAGCACTACTGCCAGACTTTCACTGAAGTCTACGGGCTGGAGACCGTCACGGTGCGCTATTTCAACGTTTTCGGCCCGCGCCAGGACCCGCTCTCGACTTACGCGGCGGTCATTCCGAAGTTCATCGCGGCCATGCTGGACGGCCAGCCGCCGGTGATCGAGGGCGACGGGCTGCAATCGCGCGATTTCACCTATATCGCCAACGTCGTGCACGGCAACCTGCTGGCCTGTCACACGCCGGGTGTCGCGGGCGAGACATTCAACATCGCGATCGGCGGGCGCATCAGCCTGCTGGAGATGATCGACGCGCTGAACGCGATCATGGGCACGCAGATCGCGCCGGTCTTCACGGCTCCGCGCCCCGGCGATGTGCGGCACTCGCGCGCGTCAATCGACAAGGCACGCGAGCGGCTCGGCTTCGAGCCGCAGGTGTCGTTCGAGGACGGTCTGCGGCGCACCGTCGCGTGGTACGCCGAAAATGGCGCGGTCTAGCGGTTGTGATGTCCTCGATAGACCGGCGCGTGAAACCTCACCCCTTAACCCCCGGCCCCTTTTCTCCTCTCCGTTCACGGAGAGGGGCCAGGGGTGAGGTTCTAACCGGCGGCGAAAACGCTCTATGTTTTTTGGTGAGCGCCTGAGATGCCACCCGACCGGGTGATTCACCTCTCGAAGATGACCGGCGCCGCCGGGTCGGAAGGTCACCTGCTGACGCTGCTGCCTGGCCTGCGCGCGCGGGGGGTAGACGCCCGCCTGTGGATTCTGGTCGAGCCGGATAAGCCGGTTGACGAGATCGTGCACCGCGCCGAATCGCTCGACGTGCCGGTCGAGCGCGTGATCATCCGGCGCGATTTCGATCCGGGCCTGTGGCGCGGGCTGGCGCGCCGCTTCCGCGCCGCCCGGCCGGAGATCGTTCACACCCACCTGCTGCACGCCGACCTATACGGAATTCCGGCGGCGCGCCGCGCCGGGGTGCCGTGCATCGTGACCTCGCGCCACAACGACGACCGCTTCCGCCGCTGGCCGCCGATGCGCTGGCTGAACCGCTGGCTGTGGCGGCAGGTCAGCGGCGGGATCGCCATCTCCGACGCTATCCGCGCTTTTTCAATCGAGGTCGAGGGCGCGCCCGCCGACCGTGTGCGCACCGTCCGCTACGGGCTGGACCCGGCATCGGTCCAGGCGCCGCCCGACGCGCGCGCGCGGCTGCGGCAGGAGCTTGGCCTGCCACCTGGCGCGCCGCTGATCGGTTCGGTCTGCCGCCTGATCGAGCAGAAGGGGCTGGATCACGCGCTGGACGCTTTTGCGCTGGTCGCCGCCGAGTTTCCGGCGGCGCACTACGTGATCGCGGGCGACGGCCCGCTGCGCGGCGCGCTGGCGACGCAGGCGGCGCGGCTTGGGCTGGCGGCGCACATGCATTTCCTCGGCTGGCGCGACGATGCGCCCGCTATCTTCGCCGCGCTGGACGTGCTGCTGGCGCCCTCGCTGTGGGAAGGTTTTGGATTGGTGTTTCTGGAAGCGATGGCGTGCGGCGTGCCGGTGATCAGCACGCGGGTCAGCGCCATCCCGGAAGTGATCGCTGATGGGGAAACTGGCTGGCTTGTTCCACCCGGTGATCCGGCGGTGCTGGCCGGAGCCTTGCGCGTGGCGCTGAGCGATCCGGACGAGCGCCGCCGCCGGGGAGAAGCGGGCCGCGCGCGGCTGGAAGCGCAGTTCACGGTGGACGCGATGGTTGGGCGGACGCTGGCGCTCTACCAGGAGTGGTGCGGCTGATGTGCGGACTGTGCGGAGTGCTGCACTTCGACGGCGCGCCCGCCGATCCCGCCGTCCTCGATGCGATGAACGCCTGCCTGGAACATCGCGGGCCGGATCAGGGCCGGGCGCTGGCGCTCGGCGCGTGCGGGCTGGCGAGCCGCCGCCTCGCCGTGCTGGACCTGTCCCCAGCGGCGGCGCTGCCGATGCAAAGCGCCGATGGCGCGATCACCGTCGCCTATAATGGCGAGATCTACAATCACCTCGACCTGCGCCCGGCGCTTGAGGCGCATGGACACCGCTTCCGCACCACGTCCGATGTCGAGACGCTGATCGCGCTCTACCGCGAGCACGGGCCGCGCTGCGTCGAACACCTGCGCGGCATGTTCGCCTTCGCGCTGTGGGACGCGCCACGCGGACGGCTGGTCCTGGCGCGGGACCGGCTCGGCAAGAAGCCGCTGTATCTTTACCAGGATGAGCGGCGGCTGGTGTTCGCCTCGGAGATCAAGGCGCTGCTGCGCCATCCCGCCGCGCCGCGCCGCTTCGACCGGGCGCAACTTCCCCTGCTGCTGGCGTATGGCTATGTCCCGGCTCCGCAGACTGTGTTCGAGGGGATTGCGATGCTGCCGCCCGGC
>JADLHR010000283.1 GCA_020848665.1 Anaerolineae bacterium | reverse complement strand
CCAGATCGGGCAGGCGGCGCGGCGCGACATCTCACCCGGCTCCTGCTCCGCTGACGGCGCTGTCCGGCCTGGGGCGCCAGATTTCGTAGTCAAAGCCGTTCATGCGGATCGTTTCGTCGGGATAGTAAGCGTCGTAGATCGCAGCCAGCACCGGCGGCGGGTAGAACTGCGCGCGGACGACGACGACGTTGAATTCGTGCGCCTGGATCGCGGTAATCAGATTCGCCGGATCGTACTGGTCGTTTTCGTAGAGGTTCTTAAGCTGCGTCGGGTTGCTGATCACGTCTTTTCCGGCGTACAGACTGAAACCCGCTTCTTCGCTCAGCGCGGGACGCTCGCCCTCGGCCACAAGCGCGGCGATGCGCTTCCCCGCGTCGATGTCGGCCTGAGTGGGAATGTGTCCAATCGTCGCGTAACCGGGCACCCAGCCCGCCGAGTCGTAGAAGGCGTAGCGGTCACCATAGGACGACTCGACGCCGAGCGCGTCCGCCAGCGGCCCGAAGACCGGTCCCTCGGTCGGCAGGTGGCGCACGCGCCAGCCGTAGCTCAGGTAAACCAGCGGGATGATGATCGCCGCCGCGCCAAGCAGCCCGGCGCGGTGCGCGCTTGCCCAGGCGCTCAACCGGGCCAGTCGCGCCGCAAACGGGTGATCGGCGGGGATCGTCCAGCCGCCGCGCAGCGTGCGCGCCGCCGCGATCCCGCTCAGCAGGCAGGTCGCCGCGATCGCGGTCGCAAAATAGCTGTCGCCCGCGCCCCACTTGCCGGAAAGCGCGCTGTCCGCTACGGCCAGCGCCCACCACACGCTGTACAGCGACAGCCGCGTGAAATAGACTTCGTACACCGCCAGCAGCGCCGCCAGAATGATCAGCGGGGCGTGCAGGCGGAACCACTGGCGATACAGGTCGAGCGCCTGCTGCGCCATGAACTCGTTGACGTTGGCGGCGATGATGTGCAGCGCCCACTGGCCGCCCGTCGCCAGATTAATCCAGAGGAAGATCGCGCCTGCCACCGCCGCGAACAATACCCCCCAGATCAGCGCGGCGCGGGGGCGGCGCAGGAACAGCCACGCGAAAACAGCGACACATGTCGCCAGCGCGAGCTGCTTGGTGTAGCCCGCCGCCAGCAGCAGCGCCAGCCCGGTGAACAGCCGCCGCCGCGTGGGAATGGCGCTGTCTGGCGCGCCGGACAGCACGACGACCGCCAGCGTCTCGAACAGCACCATTGTCATATGCTGGCGAAAGAGCGGCCCGATGTGGTAAACCGTGTTCGACGCCAGGAACGCCAGCCCAGCCAGGATCGCGATGGCCCGGCGCCGCTCCGCCCGCCACACCGCGTAGCCGATCGCGCCTGCCGTGACGAGCGTGCCGAGAAAGCCGAGCAGCCGCCCGTACCAATAGGCCGGGCCGAACAGCCACACGAACGGGATCAGCAGGATATGATAGAGGGGCGGGTAGTTGCTGGCGTAGAAGGGATAGACTTCGGCGTCGCGGTAGGGCCATTGGCCTTCGCTGAGCATGATCGTATCGACCAGCTCGAAGCCTTCGCCCTGGTCATAGTCGAACGGAAAGCGCAGCAGTCCGGCGGCGTAGGCGGCGTAGATCGCGAGATACGCAATCATCACGCCGAGCGCCAACGCCAGCAGCGCGGTCCCGGCGATCTGCGCCCAGGTTCGCGGGCGAGAAGGTGCGCGTGTCAGCGTCGCGGCCATCGCTCGCTCAGGCGGGGCGGTCGCCCAGGGGAAGCAGCGTCAGCCCCAACAGCAGCGCCAACGCGCCGAGCGCAGTCCCGGCACGCTGCGCCAGCCCGAAGCCGCCCGACTCTGGGTCGAGCGCCTCCGCCGCCAGCATCGCGGCAATCGCCAGCGTCCCGGCGGCAATCAGCAGCGCGCCAAGCTGCCGTTTGGTTATGGTGAAATCGTCGTCAAGCCAGCGCCACATGGCGATCATCCTCCCCGGTGCAGTATACCGTAACCCGCGCGCGCCTGGCCTGCAACTCGCGCGCAGACTCGTGCGTATACGGTAGTAAGTTTTCTGAGCGAGATCGAAGCGCGATCGAAGCGAGATTGATTCCCCGCAGCGTTCGGGGTTGGCGAGAGTGGAATTGCGAGCAGGAGCGGAGTAAACATGGACGAAGTCAATCGCACGCCGGACGAGCAGCCGGACGAGCAGCCGGGCGATGTCGCGGGTCAGATTCCGCCGCCGGAAATTGGCGCGGAAAACGAAGCGGTACCGGTGCCGTCGCGCCTGCGCGCCGCGATGGACGATCTGGAACAGCGGGTAGATGCCGAGGACGACGCGATTGTGCGCGAGTACGAGACACGCTACTTCGGCAGCCGCGAGGAGCGCCTGGCCGAAGTTGTGGAGCCATCCGTCGCGGCTCCGGCGCGACGCCCGGCAAAGAGCAAGCGGTGGGACGTGGATCGCAACGAGCGACGCTGGGCGGCGCTGGCCCACGCCAGCACGCTGCTGACCGTGGCGGTCGCGCTGCCGAGCTTCGGCGCGGGCACGCTGCTGACGATCTTCGTGCCACTGCTGATCTATTTCGCCTTCCGCAATAAGTCCGATTACGTCGCCTTCCACGCGCTGCAGGCGTTCACGATTCAGCTTGTCGGGACGGTCGGTTGGTTTACGCTGGTGCTGGTCGGCGGGCTGGCCTGGGGTCTGATGCTGCTGGTGTCGCTGGTGCTGATTCTGGTTGTGGTTGGCGCGGTGCTGTTCCCGATGATCCTGCTGCTTGGCGCGCTGGCATTCGTGGCGTCGTTCGCGCTGCCGGTTGGCATGGTGATCT
>JADLHR010000282.1 GCA_020848665.1 Anaerolineae bacterium | reverse complement strand
CTTGAGCCGGCGCAGCGTTACATCAACGCCTACGTGGTCGGCGGTGTCGGGACCGCGAAGGAAGCGCTGGATGGCATGGCGCTCGAACAGCATGAAATCCTGGTAGATGCCGGGGTGATCGAAGACTAGGGTAGCTGTCAGTTTGCCAGTGAGGGAGGCAGGCGTCTGCCTCCCTCACCCTCCGATTGAAGATACGAAGGTGCACGCATGACCTCAGTGAAGGCTCAAGCCATCCCCACCAGCGCAGAGCGGACGACCCGGCAGGGACGCCGCCAGGTGAGCGACCGGACGATCGCGCAGCTTTTCATCTGGCCGACCCTGATCCTGCTGATCGCCATGAATGTGTTTCCGCTGTTTTACAGCCTGTATCTCAGCTTCAATGACTACTCGGTGATCGCCAATCAGCCGCCGCAATGGGTCGCGCTGGAGAATTATGAGGAAATCCTGACCAATGGGCGCGCCCGTTACTGGCACAATTTCACCGTCACGGGCCGCTACGCCGCGCTGTCGGTCGGGCTGCAAATCCTGATCGGGTTCGGGCTGGCAATGCTGCTGCGCGAGAAATTCAAGGGCAGCGGCTTCATTACCACGCTGATTCTGATTCCGATGATGCTGTCACCGGTGGTGGTTGGGCTGTTCTGGAAGCTGATCTTTGACCCTTCCAAAGGCTTCTTCAACTATTTGATCTACCTCAATCCGCGCGCGGGTGACCAGTGGCTGTCGGACCCAACGCTCAGCCTGTGGTCGATCGTGATCGTGGACGTGTGGATGTGGAGTCCGTTCGTGATGCTGCTGGTGCTTTCCGGCCTCAGCGCCATCCCGAACTATCTCTACGAAGCGGCGGCGATCGACCGGGCGAGCGCCTGGTTCCAGTTCCGGCGCATCACGCTGCCTCAGGTCATGCCCCTGCTGCTGATCGCCGTGCTGTTCCGCACGATCGAGGCATTCAAAGCGTTCGACGTGGTCATGGGCCTGACCGGCGGCGGACCGGGAGACACGACGGAAACCGTCGCGGTCCGGCTCTACAGCGAAGCGTTCCTGGGCAAGTTCAACACCGGTGAATCCGGCGCGCTGGCCTATATCGTGCTGATCATTATTATCGCGATCAGCAATCTTTACATTCGTGCGCTCAACCGGGCGGGAGGGGACTAGGCATGTTCGGGCTGGATATTCCGCTGCCAGAGTTCTGGATCGCCTACTTCTCGCTGTTCTGGCTGCTGGTTGGCGCAACGGCCACCCCGGTCATCTTCCGCCATCGGGGGTATTCGCGGCTGTTGGGTATTCTGATCGGAGCCGTGATCGGGCTGGTGTGCGCCGTGCTGTTTGTGGTGCTGTTAGCGGCGCTTAAGCCGCTCGCCGATCTGCTCGACCGTCCTTTGCTTGGCACGCTGCTTTCGATGGTCATCAGCGCAGCGGTGATCCTGGTTCTGCTGGTCCGCGCCCGGCGTCTTGTGCCAGAGGCCCGGTACGACACCGCCGGCACGCGGCCAGCCACCGGTGGGCCGCATACCCCGGTAACGTATTCGGCGCGCGTCGATCAGGTGGACCCGAACCGGCAGGCGTGGCAGGCGATCCGGGCGAGCGTTGTGGTCATGCTGGCCGCGCTGACGCTCACGCCGGTCGTCTGGATGTCGATGACGGCCTTCAAGTCGTATCCCGACGCGGTCGCCTCGCCGCCAAAGGTCGCGTTCGACCCCACGATGGAAGGGATCATCACCCTGCTGACGCGGCGCCGCCAGATGACTGACGAGCAGAAAGCCGTCTACGCGCAGAACGAAGACCTGAACTGGGCGGATCGCGTCATGCTGAAAAGCGGACAGGCGATCCTCGGCCAGAGCGACTATGTCAAACGTCTGCGCAATTCGCTGATTATCGCCAGCACCTCGACCGTGCTCTCGGTGACGCTCGGCCTGCTGTCGGCCTACGCCTTCAGCCGCTTCCGAATACCGGGCAAAGGCGATCTGCTGTTTTTTATCCTCAGCACGCGCATGTTACCCCCGGTCGTGGTCACGATCCCGATCTTCCTGATGTACCGGCAGCTTGGTCTGTACGACACGCACGCCGGGCTGATCCTGCTCTACACCGCGTTCAACCTGTCCTTCTCGGTCTGGCTGCTGAAGGGGTTTATCGACGAGATTCCGAAGGAATACGAGGAAGCGGCGCTGGTCGATGGTTATACCCGGCTGCAAGCTTTCATCCGCATCGTGATGCCGGAGGCGATGACCGGGATCGCGGCGACAACGGTCTTCTGCTTCATCTTCGCCTGGAACGAATACGCCTTCGCGCTGATGCTCACCGCGGACAAGGCGCGCACCGCCCCGCCGCACATCCCGTCGATGATCGGCACCGGGCTGGTGGAATGGGCGGCGATCGCCGCCGGCTCGTTGTTCTTCCTGATCCCGGTCGTGATCGTCACGTTCGCGCTGCGCAAGTACCTGCTGCGCGGGGTCACCTTCGGGGCTATCCGCCAGGGATAACCGTATTATGTGCCGGGATAACACCGCTTCGGACTGAACTATGGCAGAAATCCAGTTACTTCAGGTCGAGAAGAAATTCGGTGAGGTCCACGCCGTCAAGCCGATGGACCTGACCGTTCACGACGGCGAGTTCGTCGTCCTGCTGGGGCCGTCCGGCTGTGGCAAGACGACCACGCTGCGCATGATCTCCGGGCTGGAAACGACTACCAGCGGCACGATCCTGCTTAACGGGCGCGACGTGACCTGGGCGCACCCCAGCGAGCGCGACATTGCCTTCGTGTTCCAGTTCTTCGCGCTCTACTCGCATATGACGGCCCGGCAGAATATCGCCTTTCCGCTTCAGGCCCAGGGTGAGTCAAAGGAGACAGTGAACCAGCGGGTCGCCGAAGTCTCACGCCTGCTTCAGATCGAGCACATTCTCGACGCGCGCCCTGGCGCTCTCAGCGGCGGTGACCAGCAGCGTGTCGCGCTGGCGCGGGCGCTGGTCCGCCGGCCGGCGGCGTTTCTGATGGACGAGCCGCTTGGCGCGCTGGATGCTGACTTCCGCGAGACGATGCGCGCCGAGATCAAGCGCCTGCACATCGACAATCAGGCGACAACAGTCTATGTGACGCATGACCAGATCGAGGCGATGGCGATGGGCGACCGCATCGTGGTTATGTCGGCGGCAGCCGTGCAGCAGGTTGGCACGCCGACTGAGATTTACCACGATCCGGCCAGTCTGTTCGTCGCCCGCTTCATCGGCAGCCCCGGCATGAACCTCGTCACCGGCCGCTACCACGGCGGCCAGGTGCACCTGCCAGACTGCGGAGCCTACACCGTGCCGCCGCAGTGGATCGCGCCGCTGAACACCGCGTTCGGCGACGATGGCGACGTGATCCTCGGCTTCCGCCCCGAAGCGGCGCAGGTAACGCCCCAGGGGGCGCTGTCGGCCACGGTCTACGCCAGTGACCTGCACGGCAGCTATACCATGTTGCACCTGGAGTTGTGCGACCAGACGATCGTGCATGTACGCAGCAGCCGCCAGTCCAGCCACCCGATCGGTACCGCCGTGCAGTTCGATCTGGACCCGGCGATGGTGCGTTTCTTTGACCCGGCCACCGAGGCCGCAATCGTACCGGAGGTCCGGGCATGAGCGATATCGAGCTGCGCCACATCAGCAAGCAGTTCAAGGACACCGCCGCGCTGGACGATGTGTCCTTCAGCGTGGCGGACGGCGAGTTGTTCGTCCTGCTGGGGCACACCGGCGCGGGCAAGACGACCACCCTGCGCATCATCGCCGGGCTGGAGCGCCAGGACGCAGGCGACGTGGTGTTCGACGGGGAGATCGTCAACCAATACACCCCGGCGGATCGCGATGTGGCGTTTGTTTTCCAGCAATATTCGCTGTATCCGAACAAAACGGTCTACGAGAACCTGGCCTTTCCGCTGCGCTCGCCGCTGCGCCGCGTGTCGTCCGTCGAGATCGACCGGCGCGTGCGCGACGCCGCCGAGAAACTGCGCATCACGCCGCTGCTGGCGCGCAAAACGGCGAATCTGTCCGGCGGGGAGATGCAGCGCGTCTCGATTGGCCGCGCGATCGTGCGCCAGCCGCGCGTCTTCCTGATGGACGAGCCGCTCTCGAACCTCGACGCCAAGCTGCGCGAGGCGCTGCGGATCGAGATCCAGCACCTGCAAAAAACGCAGGGCAGCACGACGCTGTTCGTCACGCACGATCAGATCGAGGCGCTGACGATGGCTGACCGGATCGGCGTGCTGCGCCAGGGGCGGATCGTGCAGATCGGACCGCCGCAGGAGATTTACGACCGCCCGACGACGACCTTCGTCGCCCAGCTGGTCGGTATTCCGCGCATCAACCTGCTGCCCGCCACGCGCGAGAATGGGACGCTGGTCATCGCCGACAGCGCGATCAAACTGCCGCTCGTCAATGCGAACGAGGTCCCACCTCTTTTTCTGCTTGGCGTGCGGCCCGAAGACGTGCGGCTCGACCCGGCAGGCGACCTGCGTGGCGAAGTCATCCTGACCGAGCCGCTCGGCGTTGAAACTGTGGTGCACATCCGCTCCGAGCGGCAGACGCTGCTGTGCCTTGTGCCGGGTATCACGCCCCTGGCGATCGGCGACACGGTCTCCTTCTCAATCGACCGGAGCCGCCTGCATTTCTTCGAGCGCGGAGGCCAGCGCGTCGGGGACTGAATTGAGGTGTGGATCGCTGCGCGGGTGATGCGCCGCGCGACTGAGTCGTGCTATGCGCTTGAACTTGTGGTGAACAGGAGGAAGTCTCATGAAATTTGGTGTGAATTCCTGGATCTGGGTGTCACCGCTGACCACGGACGAGATCGCGCGGCTCGCGCCGCTGGCTGCGTCCCTGGGCGCGGAGTGGTTTGAAGTCCCGCTCGAAGACCCGGCGCT
>JADLHR010000281.1 GCA_020848665.1 Anaerolineae bacterium | reverse complement strand
GCAGGACTTCGCCCAGGCTCTCGTCGCGGTCCCAGTCGCGGCGGCCAGTGGTGAGCATCGTCGCGTGCGCCTGCGAATCGGTGTCGATCAGCAGCACGCGGTGCGGCATCTGGTTGTGCCGCAGCAGTATCACCAGCCCGTGCGCCAGGCTGACGGCGGTCGTCGTCTTGCCGACGCCGCCCTTATTGTTGGTCAGGCAGATACTGCGCATCCGGCCGGCTCCTTATCCTTGTGCATCCTTGTGGTGCATCCCTGTGCGGGCGATCTTCCGCCGCATCCCACTTTGCGCGGGGGATAGGGCTTCAAACTTTTTTCTGCCATTTTCCAGGTCAAACTGCCCGGTGCGAGGAAAAAATCGCCCCCATAGACGGCGCTTGAAACCCGCTGTGCGGCCATATTTAGGAGAGGGCGGGGGGCTGCGCGTAATTTACGATGCGTAAACATCAGAATGTCGCTATTAGTAATTCGCTGTCTCTAAACCGGCCACAAACCATGCCGCCGACAGCTCGATCAGCCGGTGGATATGAATCGGGCGCCGCATTTGCAGCCCGAAGCGCATACTCAGCTCGACCAGCCCATCAAACATCGGCTTATCGAAGTACAGCGTGGTGCGCAGCTGGTCGCTGGGCTGGAGCGGCAGCTCGCGCAGCGGCGTGCGAACCGGGCGCTCGACCAGCTCGCGCAGGCCGAGGATACCAGTCAGCGACACCGCCCCGGCGGGCAGGCGAAAATCGCTGCCAAGCAGATCGTGCAGATCGAAGATCATCTGCTCCACTGCCTCATTGTACATGTCTGAAATGCTGATGATCCGCTCGACTTCCTCGCTGCGCATGCGGGCGGCGGCGCGCATCTGCTCGTGCAGATACGTGCCAAAATGGCCGGTCGTCGCAATGCGATTCTTGGGCGGGCGCCCCGGCCTCCCCGTCGAAAGCGAGCGGCGCTCGCGGACGGTCTGCGCCAGACGGCGGAAGCTGCCATCATGCTGCGTCAAGCGTCTGTAACTCCTCTAACGCGGTTGGCGGTTAGCCCTCAGCCAACCGCCGCGCTACTCAATCTCGTCGCGCAGGCGCGCCGCGTCGAGCGCGCTGGCCGAGACGCGCTCCAGCCCGAACTCAACGATATACCACAGCGCCGCGCCCGCCAGCTTGATCGCCTTGCGCGGATAGCCCTTCGACAGATCGTACAGCAGATCCACCGCGTCTGGCGTAAAGAGCGGCAGCTTGCACCCTGCCCGGTTCAGCCGGAAGTTGATCAGCTCGGCGGTCTCGGCGGGGGTAAACGGCTCCAGCGTGGAGCGCGCCGCCACCCGGTCGTTGAGATCAGGCGCGTTGTGCAGCGACAGGCGCAGGTCCTCCTTGCCGATCAGCACAACCTGGATCGGCACCAGCCCACCCGCGTTGAAGTTGAACAGCTCGCGGATCAGGTCAAGCTGGCGGCGAACCAGGGTTTGCGCCTCGTCGATCATGACGATGCAGTTCTGCCCGCCCGTGAAGATGTCGAGCACCATCGCGCGCAGGTCTTCCATCAGGCCATCGTTGGTGCGCTTGCTGGTCTTGCCGCCTAACTCCTGGATGATGCGGCGCAGCAACTCACGCGTGCCAGGGTGCGGCGGATCCGGGATGTAGGCGACGGCGGACGGCTCGCGCACGTCCCCGGCGGTGTACGAGCTGTAGATATAGCGCGCCAGCATCGTCTTGCCGGTCCCGTAGTCCCCGATGATCACGCTCAGGCCCTGGCGCTGGTCGATGGCGAAGGTTGTCTTCGCCAGCGTGCGCGCCGTTACACCGGCGACGTACAGGTAATCGGGGTTGGGCGACATCGAAAACGGATAGGTGTACATCCCGAACATGCGCTGCAAATCTTCCAGCCGCCGGTGCGTGACCGACGGGTCGGGCGCATAGAATGGGACTGCTAATTTCGGCTTGAGTTTGGTCGACATGCCGCCTCCTGGCTCGCCCCCGGCGGAATTGTACGGTTCAGCGCGGCGTCGGGCAGCGCGGTGTGGCGCGACGATGGCGCACCCCGTTGACCTGACTATAGCACAGCTTGCGCCGCGACGGTAACAATTTCCGCAAAACAGGTTGATATTGCTGATCGTTTAGTTCAAATTTGTCGTTCATGGTGATTCAAATCAGCATAATTGTGCAAAAACCCCTGTTTTCGCACGCCGCTGATTGACTTCACATGCAAACAGTGATAGGATTGCTGTTGTAGAATGATTGTCATGCCCGAACGCGGCGCCCCCGTGCGGCACAGCGTCACTGAGTTCTCTATTCAGTATACAGTAAGCCGTCGATTTTGCACGAATTCTCTGCCGGGCGTGACGATTTTCGCGGATTTAACAATCGAACTCGCGCTTTTTTGAGGACGCGCCTGCCTGTGGCACGGTCGGGGACTGGCTCGTGTCGCAGCTAAAAAGAAGAGAGGCCATCGAAGGGTAGCCCCACGACAGCCGCTCGATCCGTAGCATTTTGTCGGCTTCTCGCTGCTTCTCGCCTGATCAGCACAATGCCAGCAAAATGCAAACCCACAGCCTCATTCTAGCCCGGATCGAATCCCCTGTCAACGCGACCCGGCCCGGCCCCGGCTTCACGGCGCTCCCCTATTGAGGAGCGAACATGTCCGCCACAAGCCCGGCTTCGACGCCTCCGGTTTTGGCGCTGACAACCGAATACTCGACACCCTACGCCGCCCTGGTCCGCGACGAAATCGTGATGGGCGTGCCGCGTTATTTCCTTGAGCGCTGGCTGCCGATTCTCGGCCCCGCGCCCGCTGCGCTGGTCAACACCCTGCGCCAGCTTGACTACCGCTGCCAGGACGACGTGATCACAATCAGCGGCGAGGCGCTGGCGAAAGAAGCCGGCATGTCCCGCCGCCACCTCTACACCTGCCTGGAACATCCCTGGATCGGCGCGTTCGTGCGGACGCTCTCCGGCCAGCGCGCGCGTGACGCCGACGGCAAAATCTGGCAGCAGGCCAACCGCTACGCCGTCCGCATGGACGACCCGCTGACGCCCGGCGACGCCGAGCACCTGCGCCAGACGCTTGCGTCCCTGGCCGACAACCCGTTCCAGGCGGCGGCGCGTGCGATGGGATGGGCGCCGCGCGCGCTGTGGGCCGCGCATCCCGGCGCGGACCCGTCCGCCGCATCCCCGGCAGCCTTCGCCCCGCCTGCCGCGCTCACCGTCCGCGACGCGCTGCTGGCCGCCTTTCCGAACTGGCGCTTCAACCATCCGGACGAGGAGCGCGCGCTCAACCAGCTTGCCGAGGGGCTGCACCGTCACGTTACGCTGGGGCGCGACGACGGCCGCACCAGCAAGATCATCGTGCCGCAGTATTTCCGGCGGCGCTGGTGGACCCGCCTGGGCCACGACCTGGCCTGGGCTTACCTCTGGCTGCGCGGCAATCTCTATGACCGCCCCGACGAAGGCGTCCGCCGCGATACGTGCTGGGTCCCGGCGCTGGACACCCTGCTGACGCTGCTCGGCCGCCCGCGCGAGTGGTGGCGGCGCAATGTCGAACAGGCCCGCCCGCAGCCCGACGGCTGGTCAGTAGCCGATTTCTTCACACAGATCGACAGCCGCAAAGGGCGCGACCCGGAGCAGCCGCAGTGGGTCGCCCGCCGCTTCCGCGTGGCGCTCGACATCCCGATCGCGCCGGAAGACCGCGCTGCCTACGCCGCGCTACTGGGCAACTGGCCCGCAAGTGGTCTGCCGCCCGGCCCCGCGCTCGCCGGGTCTGAGTCACTCGCGCACACCGGCGCAGCCGAGGTCCGCCACACTGCTGCACACCGGTCTTCGCAGGGTCCGCCACATCCCGACACACCGGACGATCCAGGGTCTGCCACATCTGAACACACCGGCCTGGAGGGGGTCCGCCACATCCCGACACAGGGGTCTGCCACGCCCGCGCACAGTCAAGAACTTGAGCCATTAGTCCCAGCTTCCGAGGTACTCTCAGCCACTGAAGACAGCCCCAGCAAGCAACCGCCGCTGGCGGGGGGTCCGGCTGCTGCTGCGGCATCGGGCCACGGAGCAGGGCAGGGCGAGCGGCTGGCGGATCGACTGCGTCGCGCTTTTGAGCAGG
>JADLHR010000280.1 GCA_020848665.1 Anaerolineae bacterium | reverse complement strand
TGTACTATTATAGTGTTGTGTGGATTGTGGAGGCACTCGATGGAAGTGAAGCACTCCTACGCCGCAGAGAACGCCATTGAGGTGAAAGGACTCCAGAAGTCGTTCAAGGATGTCGAGGTTCTGCATGGCATCGACATCGCCGTCAGGCGCGGCTCGATTCTCGCGCTGCTTGGCCCAAATGGAGCCGGAAAAACCACGACCGTCCGCATTTTGAGCACGCTGCTTCCTCCCGATGGCGGGGAAGCGCGCGTTAACGGATACGACGTTGTGAGGGAGGCATGCGACGTTCGCGCGAGCATCGGCCTGACCGGACAGTTTGCGGCGGTAGACCCGTACCTGACCGGTGAGGAAAACCTGCTGATGCTGGGCCGGCTCTATCGTTTGAGCCACGCCGACGCCAGAGGCCGAACGCAGGAGCTGCTGGAGCGGTTCGACCTGGTTGAGGCCGCGCATCGCCCAGTGAAGACATATTCCGGCGGCATGAAGCGCCGCCTGGACCTCGCCATGAGCCTGATTGCCGCGCCGCCGATCATCTTCCTTGACGAGCCGACGACGGGCCTGGACCCGAGAAGCCGTCTGGCGATGTGGGCCTTGATCAAAGACCTGGCGAACAGCGGCGCGACGATCCTGCTGACCACGCAGTATATGGATGAAGCGGACTATCTCGCCGACTGGATTGTTGTCATCGACGAGGGGCGGGTGATTGCCGAGGGCGACGCAAACTCGCTCAAGGCGCGGGTCGGATCGGAGCACATCGATCTGGTCATCGCACGCAACAGCAGCTTCATGCTGGCGCAGCAGGCGATTGGGATCCGGCAGTTGCAGGCCAACTCTGAGCAGCGAGTTCTGACAATCGTCGCCAGCGACGGCCCCGCCACGCTCAAGAACGCCCTGGTGCGCCTGGAAGAAGCGCAGGTGGAGATCGAGAGCGTTTCAATGCGCCGTCCGACGCTGGATGACGTGTTCCTCTTCCTGACGGGGAATGGTGCGCGCGGCAACGGCTCGCACGCGCATGGTGAGGAGACCAGCCATGAGTGAGATTGTGCTGCGTACACCTGTCCGGCCAGAGCGCCGCTCGTCGGCGTACTGGCTTCTGTCCGACTCGTGGATCATGGCGAAGCGTAGCACAATGCATATTGTGCGCAGCATCGACCAGGTGCTGTCGCTGGTGCTGTTCCCGATCATGTTCATGCTGCTGAACCGCTATGTGCTCGGCGGCGCGATCGACACCGGCAATGTCAGCTATGCGAACTACCTGTTCGCCGGGATTCTGATCCAGACGCTGGCCTTTGGCGCCAACTACACCACTATCAATCTCGCGGTTGATATGAAGGAAGGGATCGTGGACCGCTTCCGCTCGCTGCCGATGTCGGACAGCGCGCTGGTGATCGGCCACATCACCGCTGACCTGGTGCGCAACGTCATTTCGGGGATCATCATCCTGCTGGTGGGCTACGCGGTCGGGTTCCGTCCGAACGCCAGCGCCGTCGAGTGGCTGTATGTCATCGGGCTGGCGCTGCTGTTCACGCTGGCGATCTCGTGGCTGTCTGCCATTCTGGGGCTGCTCGTCAGGAGCCTGGAGGCCGCGCAGTGGGTGGGCTTCGTCCTGATCTTCCCGCTGACGTTTGTGTCCAGCGCCTTCGTGCCGACCGAGACGATGCCGAAGGTGATCCGCGCCTTCGCTGAGAACCAGCCGGTGACGCATGTTATCAACGCGATACGGGCGTGGCTGGTCGGCACGCCGCTTGGCGACTCGGCGTGGCTGTCGATCGCGTGGTCGGTCGCGCTGATTGCGCTCTCGATCCCGATCGCATCCTGGCTGTACCGGCGATACACCACGCAGTAACCGGGCATAACGGCTTTTCGGGGCGCGTCCGCGCAGCAGCGTCGAGCGGAGAGGAGTCTCACCGCTCGGCCCGCGCTGACGCGCCTTTTACGCCAGGCATTCTCCAACAAGCCTGAGGGCGCTGCGCACACTCGCGACGGGATTGGGTATAATCGAGAAACTGTTAACGCGCCGCAGCCCGCGCGCTTTTTGGCGCGCTTCGCACCAGTTGGGGGATCGATCAGAGAAACGCATGAAAGCACTCCGGCTCGTTTTTCATTTCGCGCGTAACTATTCAACTGAGCTGCTGATCACCGTGATCAGCATGGTGCTGCTGGTCGGCGTCCAGCTCCTGATCCCATGGATCATCCGATCACTGATCGCCACCGTCACCGAACACCCGCTCGACTCCGGCACGATGGCGTATATCACGCGTCTGACAATCCTGGCTGCGGTCGCCCTGCTCGCCAAGGGGGGACTGCAATTCCTGCGCAGCTACATGGCGCATATCGCCGGGTGGGGCGTGGTGGCAGACCTGCGCAAGCACCTCTACCAGCATGTCCAGCGGCTGTCGCTGCGCTTCTACGAAGACAAGCAGACCGGGCAGATGATGTCCCGCATCGTCAACGACACGGACCAGTTCGAGATGCTGATCGCCCACGCCGTGCCGGACATTGTTGTCAACGTGCTGACCTTCGTCGGTGTCAGCGCGATGCTGCTGCTGATGAACTGGAAGCTCGGCCTGCTGAGCCTGATCCCGGTGCCGTTCGTGATCCTGGTGATGCGCGGCTACGCGCGCAAAGTGCGCCCCGCCTTCCGGCAGCGCCAGGCCGAGCTTGGTCAGTTGAACGCGGTGCTGAACGACAATATCTCCGGCATCCGCGAGATCAAAGCCTTCACGCGTGAAGGCGCCGAGTCGCAGCGGATCGCGCTCGGCATCGACAACTATCGTCGCTCGCTGCTGTACGCGCTGAAGATGATGGCGATCTTCCACCCGCTGGTGGATTTCACCTCGTCGCTGGGCACACTGGTCGTGATTTACTTCGGCGGGATGCTGGTCAACGGCGGCGCGCTGCCCGTCGCCGATCTGGTTGCTTACTTCCTGTACCTTGAAATGCTATACCAGCCGATCCGCCTGCTGAGCGACGCCTGGGAGCGCATCCAGGAGGCTCTTGCCAGCGCGGACCGTGTTGACGAGTTGTTACAGGAGAGTCCGGAAGTGACGGAGCGCCCGGATGCTCTGCGGCTGGCGGGGCGCGCGCGGGGCGAGATCGTGTTCGAGAATGTCAGCTTCAGCTACAGCCGGGGCGATATGGTGCTGGAAAACATTAACTTCGAAATCGGCGCCGGGCAGATGGTGGCGCTTGTCGGCCCGACCGGTGTTGGCAAGTCCACGCTGGTCAGCCTGATTCCGCGCTTCTATGACCCGGTGGCAGGCGCTGTGCGGCTGGATGGCCTCGACACGCGCGAGCTGGAGCTGGATGGCCTGCGCCAGCAGATCAGCATTGTGCTGCAAGACGTGTTTCTGTTTCATGGGACGGTGCGCGAGAACATTCAGTTCGGCAACCCAGAAGCGTCCGAGGCGCAGATCATGCATGCGGCGCAGGTCGCCAACGCGCACCAGTTCATCTGCGACCTGCCAAATGGCTACGACACGCTGATCGGCGAGCGCGGCGTCAAGCTGTCTGGCGGGCAGAAGCAGCGCCTCTCGATCGCGCGCGCCGTGCTGAAAGACGCGCCCGTGCTGATCCTCGACGAGGCGACCTCGTCGGTTGATACCGAGACGGAAATCCTGATCCAGGAGGCGCTGGAACGCCTGATGAAAGGCAAGACGACGATCATCATCGCGCACCGGCTTTCGACCGTGCGCAACGCCGACAAGATCATCGTGCTGGAATCGACGCGGATCGCGGAAGCCGGTACGCACCAGGAGCTTGTTTCGGAAGGCGGGCTGTATAACCGTCTGTATACTGCGCAGCGCAGGCTGCAACACCTGACCGCCTGACGGGCGCACAGAACCCGGCGTTTGCCCCACGCCGCATTGGCGGGCGGCGGATTCACGGTATGATGGCC
>JADLHR010000279.1 GCA_020848665.1 Anaerolineae bacterium | reverse complement strand
TGGTTGAACAGCCCGACATGGCGATACGTGGTCGCGCGCTCGCCTGCGCTCAAGCCTACCAGGCGCAGCAGCGCGCCGTCATCCAGCGGCAGGTGCGTGCCGAGCGCGACGACGAAATCAAGCTGGCGCGTAGAGCGCAGCACGTCAACTAAAATGCGAAACATCTGCGGCAGCGGCGCAGTGCGCGTGTGATCGGGGATCAGGACCAGCACCCGCCGGTTGTCGAACCGCCCGGCCAGCGCCCCGGCCAGCGTCTCGCGGATCTGCTCCTCGGTGAGCAGCCCTTCCGCCGCCGAAGCGGCCCCGTAGAGCGTGGACAGTGCGTCAGACGCCTGCATACGCATTAAATCCTCCATCGATTGGCAGGACGATCCCGGTCACAAAACCCGCCGCCGGGGAAGCCAGCCACAACACCGGCCCGACCAAATCCTCCGGCGTGCCGAAGCGTCCCATCGGCGAGTGCTCCAGGATCTGGCGGCCGCGCGGCGTCACTTCGCCCGTTGTCTCGTCGATCATCAGGTAGCGATTCTGGCTGGTAATGAAGAAGCCCGGCGCGATGGCGTTGACGCGGATATTGGGTGAATACTCCTGCGCGACATGGACCGCCAGCCACTGGGTAAAGCTGGTGATCCCCGCCTTCGCGGCGCTGTAGGCCGGGACGCGGGTCATTGGACGGAAGGCGCTCATCGACGAGATATTGATGATCACACCCTTGCCTTGCTCTGTCATGCTGCGGCCGAAAACCTGCGTCGGCAGGATCGTTCCCAGGAGATTCAGGTTGAGCACATCGCGCAAAGCCTGCTCCGGCAGGTCGAAGAAAGAGCGGCTCGCGCTGGTGGTCGCCTCGGCGCGGTTCCCACCGGCGCAGTTTACCAGGATGCTGGCCGGGCCGAAATGGGCGCGTATCTGCGCCTCGGCAGCGACTAACCCGTCGCGGTCCAGCACGTCGCCGTAGACCGCGATCGCGCGCGCCCCGATTTCGTCGGCGCAGATCTGGCCGCGCTCAATCACCCGGTCCAGCAGCGCCACGTTCGCTCCATGCTCAGCCAGCGCCTGCGCGATGGCGTGACACAGCACGCCGCAGCCGCCAGTGACAACAGCCGTCTTACCCGAAAAATCAAACAAATCGGTGATCGTCATACTTCAGGGACCCCTTGCCCCACAGCGGTGATCGAGCCGCGCACCACCAGCTCGACAGACAAACGCGTTTCGTGCGGGATCCGGCTGTGAGGCCGGGCAAGCCGCTTGAGCAGCGCGCGCACTGCCCGCTTGCCCTGTTCGGCGGCAGGGACGGAGACGGTTGTCA
The DNA here is from genome assembly GCA_020848665.1 of Anaerolineae bacterium. Lineage (GTDB taxonomy): Bacteria > Chloroflexota > Anaerolineae > Aggregatilineales > Aggregatilineaceae > DYGX01. Next base: position 3,101 of record JADLHR010000279.1, on the reverse strand, counting down.
GCGGCGGCTCCAGATAGCGCGAAGACAGGATATCGTCGCAGCCGGTGACCGAGATATCATGGGGAATGCGCAGCCCGCGCTCGCGACACACAGCGTACACCTCCAGCGCGACCTCGTCATTGAACGCCACAATCGCGCTGGGACGATCGGCGCGCGCCAGCAGGCCGTCAATGGCCGCGTACCAATCATCATTCACATAAGTCGGCTGATCGATTTCAATACACAGCGAAGGATCAGGCTCGATCCCCGCCTCGGTATAGGCGCTGAGAAACCCCTTAAGCCGCATCCGGGCCGGATAATAATAGGGCGCAGCGAGATTCAGCAGCGCAATCCGCCTGTGGCCGAGCGCCAGCAGATGGGCAGTTGTCTGGTAAGTCGAACTGACGTGATCCAGCAGAAGGCAGGGTACGCTCTCGCGCTCGACCAGGTAGTTGCACAGCACCAGCGGCATATCCTCCTGATCCAGCGCCAGAACGTTGTCGGGCGTAGCGCGGGGCGAGATATAGAGCACACCATCGGCAACGGTCTGCTGGGTGAGCAGCTCGATATAGGTTTGCTCGCGGGCAGCGTCGCCGCGCGTGCTGCACAGCAGCAGCGTATATCCGGCCGTGATCGCCACGTCCTCGACGGCTTCGACCATGCGGTTGATAACCGGGTCGGCGATTGTCGGCAAGACAACCGCGATGGTGCGCGTCTGGTTTGTCCGCAGGCTACGCGCGGCGAGGTTGACCCGATAATCCAGCTGACGGATCGCGTCTGCGACCTTCTGGCGCGTGTCGCCGCTGACCAACTCCGGGTTATTGAGAACGCGAGAGACCGTTGCGGTTGACACCCCCGCCAGCCGGGCCACGTCTTCCATTTTTTTCGGGCGCATCACAACCTCGGCGCCATCCGCCGCCCGGCCAGCGACCTTACGGCGAGACCCAACAGCAACATGAAGCGAATGACATGCTGTAATCGATTACATTAAACCCGATTTGGCACAGCTTGTCAAGACAGCAGACCCTACCGCCGGCGTGTCACGCAGCGCCGCACGAAGGCGCTGATACGCTCGACCTGGCGCGGATCGCCTTCGATCACGAGCCGGTCGCGCGGGATGTCGACGATGCCCAGATGATCGGGTTCCAGCGCCTCAAGCGAGGCGGTCCACCCCTCTCCGGCAGCTTCCAAAAAGCCGGTCAGCGTGCCACCTGCTTGAACGAGATAGTCCATTACACGAAAGCGCGGCACATGCCGTACCTCGATGATCACGCGCATGCTCAGCCCTGTCGGTCGTGCGGCGCAAGCACTACCGCTTCACCCTGCACCACGACGACGCCGTCCTGGTTGACACAGGTCGTCGCCAGGGTGGCGATCCGGCGATCCGCACGGTAGGCAGTGACCTCGACCGTTGCAGTAATCGTATCGCCGATGAAGACCGGCGCTTTGAATTGAAGGGTCTGACTCATATAGATTGTGCCTTCGCCGGGCAGATCGTTCGCCAGCGTCGCCGACAGCAGGCTGGCGGTCAGCATCCCATGCACCAGGCGGCGGCCAAAGCGAGTCTGCGCCGCATAGGCATCATCCAGGTGAACAGGGTTCGTGTCGCCGCTGATCTGCGCGAAACCGCGCACATCTTCATCGCCGAAGGTCTTGCTGCGGCTGGCTTTATCGCCAACAGACAGGGCCATCTTCATCTCCTTTCAACACGAAACGGCACCCCATACGGCACAGCTCAGGGCAACCAGGGCGCTGCCAGCTCGCGCCCGACTCTCCGAAACAGCAGGGCCGCGATGAGCAGCAGCCAGAACGCGAGCGCCGTTGCCAACGAGACCAGCGCCGGGCCAAGCCTCCTGCGCCATTCCTTCGGTGGCGGACCGCCGCGCCGCACGCGAAGCGCGCCGCAGAGCTGGATGGCGCCGGCCCCGCTCGTCACCAGGGCCAGTAACAGCAGGATCGTCAGCCCACAGCCGGTCAGCCAGGGCCATCCGAATGCGTCCATTGAAGGCTCCAAGCGCCGCTAGCGTGTCGAGAACAGCACGCGCAGCGGCGTCACACTCCCTTTGTAGGGCGACAGTGGATAACGATGATCTGCAACGATTGTATCACACGGCCCTGGTGAGGCAGGAGAGGCGGAAGAACCGCGCGACATCGCTTCAGTTGTTGCGGTATACTGAGCACAGCAGGGTAACGGATGCGACAGCCAGTCCTTAAGTTTGTGATCCGGGTGATTCAGGAGCGCGAGCGATGCGACTAATCGACCAACTGCATGACGCGCAGCAGCGCAACGATTCCTGGTTGTGCGTCGGTCTCGATCCAAACCCGGAGCTGATCCCGCCGGGCGTATCGCTCGAAGAGTTCTGCCGAACCATTATCGACGCGACACACGACCTTGTCTGCGCGTTCAAGTTCAATCTGGCCTTCTTCCTGGCCTATGGTCCGGGCGGCATGGCCGTGCTGGCGGACATGATCGCCCTTGTTTCCGCCGATATCCCGGTCATTCTCGACGCCAAATTCGGGGACATCGACTACACCGCCCAGCAACAGGTGCGAATCGCTTATGACGTGCTGAAAGCACGAGCGGTCACGCTGACCCCCTATGTGGGCATCGAAGGGATTCTGCCCTTTCTAAGCAATCCGGACGCGCTGGCGATCGTGCTGGTGCGCTCGACAAATCGGTTCGGCAACGACTTCCAGACCTGGCCGAGCGCCGAGTCTCCGCTGTATCGGTATGTGACCGCCGAGATCAACACCCTGGAGCAGCGCTATCCGGGCCAGGTGGGGCTGAGCGCCGCCGCCACGCTGCCGCGTGATCTGGCGCGGATTCGCAGTTGGGCGCCCAATCTGCCGCTGCTCATTCCTGGCGTAGGCGCGCAGGAAGGCGATCTGCGGACGGCGGTCCAGCACGGCTCGGCGCGGGCGGGTGTGGGTCCGATCATCAGCATCTCGCGTGCGATCACCTACGCCAGCCGGGATCGGGATTTCGGGCGCCAGGCACAGGCTGCCGCGCAGAAATGGGTCGAGGACATTCGCCACGAACGCGCGGCGTTACGAACCTGAGAAACAGCCCCAGTCCAGAGCAATATCAGATGTATTTTTAACCCTCTCTCATGACAATTGGG
>JADLHR010000278.1 GCA_020848665.1 Anaerolineae bacterium | reverse complement strand
GTTCCGCCAGCCCTGGCAGCGGATCATCGCGCGCCAGCAGGTCCGACCGGGTGAGCGGGTTGAGCATCCCCGCCAGGCCGATCAGCGCGGCGCGGCGCGGCGGCACCGGCAGCGATCCGCTGCGCTTGCGACCCAGCAGCACCGACGCAACCCAGACCAGGTCGCGCTCGACATTGCGCGCCTTAACGCCCGCCCGGTAGCGGGTGTCCGCGCCGTTCAGGGCAGGGGGCGGCCCGCCGCGGTAGAGCGAGGCCAGCCGCGCGGGGAAATCCATCCCGCTGAACACGGCCAGCGGCAGCGACCCCCAGATGCGCCCGTTGATCTCCATCAGCTTGCCACCCTCGGCGCCGACTTTGAATTCGACCATCGCCAGCCCGGTCCAGTTCAGCGCGCTCATTAGCCGCGCTGAATGCTTGTACAGCGCCGGATCGAGCGCGACGCTCTGGCGGAACGAGCTGGCTCCGCCGGTGATCGGAACCTCGTGCAGCCGCTTATGCTGAAAGGCCGCCAGCGGACGGCCTTCGTGCAGCAGCAGCTCGACGCCGTGTCCCTCACCCGGATAGTAGCTTTGCAGCAGAACCGGGCAGCGTCCCTCGAAGCGCGCCATCTGCTGCGCCAGTTCGTCGCGGGTGTGCGCGTAGCAGACTTCGAAATGCTCGACAGATGCCTGGTCGCGGTACAGGCGCGACGCCTGCGGCTTGAGCACTACCGGCCAATCGGTGATCGGCAGCGCCAGCGCCTCGCCCACCGTCTCAACGACACGCGTCAGCGGCACAGGCACGCCCAGCTCCTGCGCCAGATCGATGGTTTTTAGCTTGTTCGTGACAACCGCAAGCTGTTCTGGGGTCGGCATGGCGATCGCGCACAGGCCGCCGAACTCCGCGCGCGCCTCAGAAAGTGGCAGCAGGATCGCGTCCGTGACCGGGATAATCAAATCGACGCCTTCCCGCTCTGCCGCTGCTTTTATTGTGCTGATTGTCTCGCGCGGCGCGCCTTCCGGCGCAGGGTAAACCAGCCGCCCGGCGGTGTAACGCGAGCGGAAGCCGAGGCTGCGCGGGCTGCTGTCGGCGGCGATCACGCGCCAGCCGCGCCGCCCCAGCGACCGGATGATCGCGATCGCGCTGCCGCGCCCCGCGTCTGTCACCAATACAGTTGAGCGCCGCTCAGACATGCGTTACCTGCTCCGGCGCGGCGGCTGGCACGCGGCGATCGCGCTTGAAGGCGAGAATCAGGTCAGTCACCTGGCGCAGCACCACGTCTTCCGGCTGGGTAGCATCCACCTGTGCGAAGTGCGGGACGTGTGCGCGCATCTCCAGGTAGGCGCGACGGCGATCTTCGAGCACTTCGACGGTCCCTTCGCCCTTGCGCGCCAGCAGAACCTCGGCGGGCGCGTCGAGATAGATCATCAAACCGGGCTTGGGATAGACGTTCTTCAGCATCCAGCCATGCAGGCGGCGGGTCCATGGCTTGCGGTACGGCGTCGGCGCGATGTCGTAAGCGAAATAGTCCGAGAAAAAGTGCCGGTCGAACAACACCACATAGCCGCGCCGGGTGTACAGCCAGGTCAGCGCCTGGCGAAACCATTCTTCGGCGATGCGGTTCGCCAGCAGCAGGCCGGATTTTATCTCGACCAGCGCCCGCTTTACCGGGTGTTTCGGACGCGGTCTGACCGCGTCTTCGAGGGCGCGCGGGCCGCGCGTATCCGGCTCAGCGCCCAGCCCGCGCTTCGCTTTGTTCAGCAGCCAGGTGGTCGGCAGCATCAGGTTGCTGGAGTCCGGGTTGACGCCCATGTAGACGTATTTAATCGGCAGCGGCAGCGTCTCGCGCAGACGGCGGCTGATCGTCGTCTTGCCGGAGCCGTCTGGCCCGACCAGCGCCACCGAAAACAGTTCAGGCATGGTCTAGCTCCCCCTGGCAGTGGCGCAGAGCACCGCGCCAAGCTTATCCCCTACGGCAGGCCACACGAAATACTGGGCGATGTACTGCCGCGCGGCGGTGTCGGGCGTGGTGTTCTGCGCGCGCGCCTGAATTTCGGCGCCAATGATCTGCGCAAACTCTGCGGCTGTCTGCGCCACTTTTAGCGGCGGCCGCGCGCCATCCTCGGTGTTGAGGCCGTCGGCGGCCAGCGGCGTTGCAACCACCGGGACTTCCATCGCCATCGCTTCCAGCACCTTATTCTGAATCCCCGCGCCGAAGCGCAGCGGCGCAGCGAAGACGGCTGCTCGCTCCAGGTAGGGCCGCACGTCGTCTACAAAGCCGGTGACGGTTACGCCGGGCTGCCGCCCTGCCGCGACGAGCGCGGGGGTCGGGCTGTGACCCACGATGAACAACTCCGCGCCGGGATGCGCCTGCCTGACACGGGGGAAGATGTCCTCGATCAGAAACAGCGCGGCGTCGATGTTGGGCTGGTAGTTCATCGCGCCGGTGAATACGACGGCGCTGCGGCCCAGCTCGCGCGCCGACCGCTGCCAATAGTCGAGGTCTACCCCGCAGGGCATCACGGTGGAAGGCGTGCGCCGGTCTGACAGCACCGCCTCGCGATCACGCAGGGACGCGAACAGCAGGTGATCCGCGCGCTCGATGATCCGGCGTTCAACCTGGCGCGTCTGGAGATAGCGCACCCATAGGAAGGGGGACCTGGCGCGCGAGGAATGTTGAATCTGCCCGCGAATCCGCATCGACGCCGCGTCGGTGAAATCTGCGACGATGGGCGGCAGCGCTAACCCTTCGATGGCTGAGTAGGTTGGTTTGCCGCTGAACAGCACCACGTCGAAGGGCTGCGCCGCGTGCAGGCGCTTGATCGCGGTGCGCATCGCGCCGATTGCGCCGTCTGCACGCCCGATGGTGCGGGCGGCGTGCAGCGCTTTCCTGACCGGCGATTGGCCCCGCCCGGCTGCGACAAATACCTCGATATGACGCGTGAAGGGCGCCAGGGCAGCGCGGTGCTCCTCGCGGAAGCTTGATCGCGCGATCGACAGCAGCGTGATCTCGTGCTCATCCGCCAGCTCGCGGATAAAGTGGTAATGGCGCAGATAACCACTGGTCAGCGGAAATGGAAAGCCGTTGGTCAGGTAGAGAACGCGCATCAGGTCCTCGTGTCGTAGGGCGGGCTAAAACGCCCAGCCCAGCTCGTCCAGGTGATCCAGCGTGTGCTGCCACAGCGCGTAATAGCGATTGTCGCGCAGCCAGGCGGCGGTCTCCGGCTCGACGCCACCACGGGGAAGGCGATCGTTGTACAGCCGTAGCAGCAGCCGGATCATGTAGCGCGCCCAGCACAGAACGAACAGCGGCGTCAGATGCTCTGCCCCGAATTGCAGCCGCCGCGCGTACTGCTCGATGTAGGGCACCGCCCAGGCATTTGGACCAAAGAACGCTTCATTGAACGGCGTCAGGAAGTCGCGGCGCGTGCGCGCATCGTTTTGGGCAAAAGCTGCGTAGGTCAGAAAGAAGAACATATCGCAGGCCGGGACGCCCTGCATCTCCGCCAGCTCCCAATCGACCACTCCCAGGTTTTGAGCATGCAGCACGATCAGGTTCGGGTGGCTGACATCGCCGTGCTCGACCACGCGCGGCAGCCCGGCGCGCTGCAGCGGCGTGATCAGCTCCTGCGTCCGTATCAGCAGCCGCTCTTCCGCAACGTTGAGCGGGAACGCTTCGGCGAACGCGCGCAGCGGCTCGCCAATTTGCCGGTCGAACCATTCCGGCTCAGCGGCGGCAGGCGTGAATGGCAGGTCGGTCAGCCAGTCGAGCGCCAACTCACACGCGCCATCGAGATCGTGCCGGACACGCGGTGGATCGAGAGGCTGTCCATTGAGGGCCGTTTCGACCAGGATTGGATAGCCACGATATTCCTCGAAGGCTACCAACTGCGGGATCGAGTCGAAACCACCGGGGCGCATCGCCTGGACCGCCGAAATCGCGGCGGCTTCGCGCGCCAGGCTGGGGCTGCGCTCGCCCAGGCGCGGCACTTTGGCGACCAGAACCGGATAAGGCTTGCCGGCTGGCAGCACCAGAAAGACCACATGGCGCGAAGCGCGGAAGCGCGGCGTCAGCATCACGCTCGTCAGCCGCTCCGGGACCCGCGAACGGTTGAGCTTGAGCCGGGCGCGGTGAGCTTCCAGAAAGTCAAGGACCAGGTTCACGCCTACTCCCGCTGCCCAATCAGGCTCAGCGATGGAACGAACCAGCCGGTCATACCGAGCCGGAACGCAACCTGCACGGCGCTGAGCATCAGCCGGGCGGCGAGACCCCGCCGGTTGTTGACGATGATGTAAGCCAGCGCGGTCGCGTTGTGCAGCGGTATGATTTTCGTGCAGCGTGCGAAGTCCGGCCAGTTCCAGAACGCCTCGACCTGTCGGAACCCGCTGCGCTCGATCACGGCGCCGTAGCGGCGTGACTGCCAGGGCAGGTCACGGCCGGCCCGGCGCTGGATTTCGGCGTAGAGCGTGCCATTCGGTCTGAGCAGCGACCGCGCACGCGCCAGCGCCTCGACCGGCTGGTTGCGCAGCACCGCTACATCGAAGCGGCCTGCTGCGCCGGGCGCGATGCTGTCGCCGTCGGCGACCGAATCGGCGAAATCAGCCAGAGCCACGCGCAGCGGGTCGTCCGCCGGGCCGAAGTAAACGACGCGCCCCAAATTCGGGTCCGGCAGCAGAAAACGCCAGTCCAGGCGCCGCGACCGTTGCAGCAGCTCGTCAAGCTGTTTATCGCCACCGGGCGGCGCTGCGGGCGCGTCGCCTGGCACGGGTTCCACAAGCGAATCGGACATCATATTTTCTCTGGGCCAGGCTGCCCGGCCTTGCTGACCAGCGGACGCATAGCCTGGTACAGGTCCTCGATGACCGCCGGATAAGGGTGCTCGACCAGGTAACAGGCTTTGCCCGCCAGCATGGCGCGCAGCCGCTCGCGCTGGACGGCCTCGGCGTTTTCCACCAGCGAATTGCGCAGGTCGGGAAAAGCGAATCGGAACATCATATAGTATTCCATAAACGGCAGCCGTTCGTATTGCAGCGAGAAGACCATACGCTCGGCGATGTCATCCGGCGCCAGCGGCCGGACCCGCACGCCGGGCGCATCGACACTGGCGACGAAGAACACGGTGTCGAGGGGACCGGTCAGCGCGAACGCATCGGGCGGAAAGACCTTTTCCGGCGGCAGATCGACGAAAAGCTGGCGCTCCAACAGCCGCGCGACGCGGCCCGCTGCCTTGCGGCCCGGTGCGGCAGGCAGCTTCCCTTCCAGGTTGACAGCCGCCTTCAGGCCCCGCACGCGCAGGCGGTCGCCCCGCCCGGCCAGCGCGCGATAGCGCGGCATCTGCTCCAGGTACCAATCCCATACGCGGATCGGCTCAGGAATGCCGGACATCGTCGCGCCATCCGCCGACAGGTACACCCACTCGTCACCGACGTAGCGTGCGCCATGCTCCATAAAGCCGAGCAGTGCCTCGGTCTTGCCGCCTTTTGACCAGCCGGTATTCAGCACGCCCACGCCATCGTGCAGAAAAGCCGAGGCGTGCAGCGGCAGTGCGCCTTTCGCCAGCGCGGTCAGGTTGACGATCGGGATGAGCAGCGGGATCGCGGGCAGACCACGCTCGGCGACAATCGTCAGCCCTTGCTCGCCAATGCGCTCCATTGGAATCTGCACGCGCGCCCGCGTCTTGTGCTTGCTGCGCAGCACCACGAAAGCATCGTCCGTGAAGGCCGCCTCGTCTTTGCCGAGATAGCGGAGCGCCCCGCGCGCGTCCAGCCGGTCCACGAAGCGAATGATAATATCTGGTTCGCCGGTGAACGAGCGCCGGATTGGCCCCAGTTGCCGGCTGACCGCTTTGATTTCCGCCGGGCGCGCGTCAATCAGGCGGATTGCCACGAGATCGTGCAGATTGAAATCGACGCTGCCGCTGTTGGGCAGATGGTGTTCAGAGTTCACACTGGCGTCCTGTCGTGTGTGTCAGGTTTTCACGGTGGTTAACGCTATGCCAGGATAGACATC
>JADLHR010000277.1 GCA_020848665.1 Anaerolineae bacterium | reverse complement strand
TGCTGAGCGGCGACGGGCGGTTCTATGTGCTGGCGCTCAGCCAGGGGGATCTGCGCCTGCTCGAAGGCACGCGCGACAGCGTCCACAAGGTCGATCTGGCCGACATGCCGACCAGCCTGGCTGAGGCGCTGTCGGAAGAAGTTATGGAGCGGCAGCTTCAATGGCACAGCCTGGGTCGCAGCGGACCAGGCGGCAGGCAGTCCGGCGAGGGCAGCGCATATCACGGTGTCGGTCCGGGTGACGCGGACGACAAGCAGCGCATTGAGCGATACTTCCAGATGGTCGATCAGGGGCTGCGCGATCTGTTGACAGAGCGCGACGTGCCGCTGGTGCTGGCCGGGGTCGATTATCTGCGGGCGATGTATGCCGAGATCAGCAGCTATCCGCACCTGCTGGACGAGGGCATCACGGGCAACCCCGAAACGCTGAGCGCCAAAGAGTTGCACCATCGCGCCTGGGAGCTGGTCGAACCGGAGTTCCGCCGGGCGCAGGACGAGGCGCGGGCGCGGTATCTACAGGAAGCGGGCCGCGACGACGGGCTGGCGAGCAGCGACCTCAAGACAGTGCTGCAAGCGGCGCACCAGGGACGAATCGCGGCGTTGTTCGTGCCCGCTGGCCGGCGGTACTGGGGCGTGTATCGCCCTGGATCGGGCAATATCCACGTTCACCCCGACAGGCAGCCCGACGACCAGGACCTGATCGACCTGGCCGCCGTAATGACGTACAGCAACGGCGGCGCGGTGTACGTCGTCGCGCCGGACGACATGCCGGGCGGCGGCGATCTGGCGGCGGTCTATCGCTTCTAGAGCGTGTTATGCACTTGCGCGCCGGGTAAAGCCCCCCATCCCCCGGCCCCTTGCCCCCAAAATGAGGGAAGGGGAGTCCGCTCTGTTTTTTCTTCCCTCGTTCTGGGGGAAGGAAAGCCGACCGCAGGTCGGAAGGATGGGGGGTGGCCTGGAAACCAGACCATGAAGTGCATAACAGCTTCTAGCCGCGCAGCGATCCCGGCAGCTTGGCGATCAGAGTTGCGCGCTGGCGGCTGCGCCGGAGGAAGTTAGAGGCGCCCACCGGCTAGGGTGAAAAACGCGGCGCGTCGCTGGTTAGCAGCGCCGCCGTCAGCGCGGCCTGCGGCTGGTGCGCGCCGAGCAGCGTCATCAGATCGTCGAGCGCGGCGCGAACGTCGTCCCTGGCGCGCTCGTGATGGCCTTCAACCGTGATCAGGGCGTCGCGCGTCTGAGCGTGTGCGGCGCTCTGCTGGCTCTGCCGCCAGCACCAGCGCCGCGCGCTGACCAGCCGCGCCTCGTCCACGAAGATCACCTCGCCCGGCTCCGGATGCTCCGTTTCGAACTCGCCCAGCGGGGTGAACCGCTCGTCACCCTGTGCCAGCGCGACCGTGACTGCGCCAGTCATCTGTGCCAGGTCGAAGATCGCGACCGGCAGCGCGTAGCGGATGCTGACCAGGTTGCCGAGGTCCACCAGCGCGTTCAGCGAGGGGATGTCGCCCTGCTTGGTCAGGCGCCGCAGCAGCGCCTCTGCCGCGCTGCGGTACTGCGTCGGCTTGACGCCGAATCCGCTGAACACGCGCCGCCACGCGGCGAGGCTCGGCAGCTCCGCCAGCGGCGTATCGCCCAGCCGCGCAAGTGTCGCCTGCTGTTCCGCCTGGAAAGCGTCGCGCAGCGGCAGCGGAGCCGGCCCGTTGGACAGCCCGCGCGCCAGGATCACCCCGCCAACCACGCCGGGGAAGCGATTCAGCACAGCAGCATCGTATTGGAACAGCGTCATGAAATTTGCTCCTGGGGCGGCGCCCTCTCGCTGAACGCTCAGTTAATCAGCAGCCAGTTGAACGTCATATCCTCATCGGGTGCGGTGCTGCGCACGGTGAACGACTCACCTGGCTCGATCGCGCCCACCCACCAGCGGCCGCGCGGCTCACTCAGCGGCGTGACGATGACCAGGCTGGACCGGCGGATGGTGGATGTTTGCACGGTCAACGCGCCGCCCTGCCACGCGCCGTTGAGCATTTTTCCGGTGTAGTCGCTGGCGGGCGGGATGGCGATTCCTTCCGCGAAGGTGTGCTTCGTCTCGGACACGATCCCGTTCTGACCGGCGATGATCAGCGGGTTGGTGGGGTGGGTGCTGCGCAGCGTCGGATGGCGTGGATCGCGGTAGTCGAGCGCAATCTGCTCAGTGTCAGACGGGTTGCGCACCTCAAGCTGTCCGCCGGAGTGGTCGTTGCCGACGATCGACAGCGAGCCGCCGCGATGTTCCGGCCCGCCGAGCCAGAACTCCACGATTGGGTTGCGGGTATACCAGGTGGGTCCGTACTTGTAGAACCCGATCTCGAAGCTGCGCACACGATCAGGTGTATCGGGCGCGTGATCGGTGAAGCGCAGCGATGGCGCGCCGAGGATGTCCCAGCGCGTGGAAGTAGGGTACACCGCGACCCACTCGACGTAGGGATTTTCGCCGTCGCCGCCCGTGCCGAGCGACCACATCGCGCCGTTCGGGACCGGGCTGGGGCTGGGCGGTACCGCCCAGACGGGATCGGGCGCCGGGCGGGAGGCGATCATCAGCGCGGCGGCGGCCAGCGCCAGCGCCAGCAGTGCCGCGCTAAGTGTGATGATCGTGGACCAGCGAACGGTTGCGGGGGATCGCGACATGACAGTTCTCCTTCACAGCCGGACTCCGGTCCGGGCGGGCTTAGGGCGGGGACCAAACCTGCGTCGGGATGCCAGTGCGCAGATCGACCGCGTAGAGCGCGCCGATCGTCAGCCAGGCGGTGTCCTCGGTCCAGATCGTGCCGGTCCAGGCGGCGCTGCCGAGTGGCACAGTACGCTGGCGCAGCGGCACGCCGCGCTGCGCGTCGAGCAGCGCGACCTGCAATCGCGGCGGATCGGCCAGCAGTTGAATTGCAGCAAAGCTGTTCGCGGCGCGGTGCGCGGTCCAACTGCTGTTGTCACGCGTAATCGGGTGCTGCCAGAGCAACTCGCCCGAAACGGCGTCGATGCCCCATAGCTCGTCACTTTCCAGGCTGTCGCGCCGCTCGGCGTGGACCAGCAGCGTGTCGTCTTCGAGCGCCCAGGGGTCGAGCCGGTAGGCGGCACTGCGCAGCAGCGTGCTCAGCGACCCGCTGGCGGTGTCGATTGCCAGGATGGCCGCTCCATCCGCCCCGGCCAGGTAGATCGCGCTTGCGCCGAGCAGCGGGCCGGTCGACGTCCAGGTGCGCGGCCAGCCGCTGGTTTCCAGCGGAAAGCTGGCCGACCAGATCAGCCGCCCGCGTGCTGTGTCCCATCGCTGCGCGCAACCGTGCTGCTCGAAGCCGAACAGGGCATAGAGCGCGCCGCTGGCCGTGTCGAGCAGCAGCGGCGAGCCGGGGCTGAGGGTTTCTACCGCGCCATCTGTTTCGCAGCGCGGCGCGATCCGCTGCTGCTCCGCCCCGCTGAGCACATCGAAGATCAGCAGCGCGCTGCCGCCAGTCTCCGGCAGCGTATCGACAGCCGCCGGGCTGCCGCCGATCACACTCAGACCGCGCGGGAGCGTTTGCAGCGCGGCCTGCCACAGCATCTCCCCATCTTCCGCGCTCAGGACCTGGAGCGTCTGGTCTTCAGTCAGCGCAGCAACCGCACCGTCGAGCGGCTGAAGACAGGTTGCGCAGCCGGGCGGGATCGCCGCGCTCAGCTCCGCTGACCAGCGCCGCTCGCCATCGGTCAGACTGAGCGCCTGGAGCCGCGCGCCGTCCGTCAGGTAGACGAGGTCGCCAGACAGCGCGGGCGGAATGGGCGCCTGCTCTCCGCTCAGGGGGGCGCTATCCCAGCGCACCGCCGGCGGATCGCCGTCGAGGTAGCTCAGCGCCGGGCGAGGTGAATTGCCGCGCGTGGTGAAGACCAGCAGCCCACCAGAATAATCGCTGGCGGGTGGGACGACGCTGACTGGACCGATCGCGGCGCGCTGATCTTCCAGCGCCTCCGACAGGCCGCCAGTGATCGGCGGAGCGATCCGGTTGCTGCGGACCAGAATAACAGTGAAGGCAATCAGCGCCAGCAGGCCGAAGATCAGCAGCCCGACCATTAGCCGGGTCAGACAGCCCGTCACACATCCCGCGCGGGCGCGGCTGGACCGAGCGACGCGCATCGCTGTCCTCTTGTCTCCCCACCATAAGAATCAAAAGAGCGCCAGGCAGGCTATTCTGCTGTGGCGCTCTATCATACCGCTGTTCGGTCAGTCGTCCAGCCCGATCTGAATCTCGTCGTTTTCGACGCGTGTGGGGAACCATTTGACCGGGATCACGGCTGGCATCCGTGTGACCGCGCCGGTGCGAATGTCGAAGCGGGCGCCGTGACGCGGACACTCGATCTCAAAGCCGTACAATTCGCCTTCGGCCAGCGGGCCGTCGTCATGGGTGCAGACATCCTCGATAGCGTAGTATCTGTTATCGACGTTGAACACCGCGATCCAGTAATCTTCAACCTCGAAGACTTCACGCTCGCCCCGGCCAATCTCGGCCGTTTGAGCAACCGTTACGAAACGGGGCACAACTGACTCTCCTGTAGGACAGAAAGATAGCAAAAGGCGATGCGGCGCGACGATAGTTAGCGCGGCGACAATCGGCGCAACGACAATCAGCGCGACAACAATCAGCGCGACAACAATCAGCGCGGCACCCAGAACATGAAATTGCGAAACCCCTCGTTGATCAGCCAGCCGGGAATCTTCAGCGCCTCGGTGACGCTGAAAATCCCGCTCCAGAAGCTGTC
>JADLHR010000276.1 GCA_020848665.1 Anaerolineae bacterium | reverse complement strand
GTCGATCGGCGTGGGCGTCCCGGTCGCCGGAGACGGCGTGATATAGGGCGCGATCGCGGTCGCCGTCATGATCACCGACTGCGTCTGCGTGGCGTAGATCGCGGCGCTGGTGGCCGGCATATCGACCGGATCGGCCAGCACCTCGACGCCCCACATATAGGGCCGGACGACCTCGACCCAGGTCTGGCCGGGCTTGAGATGGATCGACTCCTCGCCGCCGGGATAGGTGATCCACAGGCCGCTCCGCCCCTGAGTGTGCCACCACGTCCCCTCGTACCACAGGCCATCGCGGAAAACGTAGGCGTCGCCGCTGCCCCACAGGAACGTCTCGATCACAGTGCTGCCGGTCTCGCTTTCGTAGATGTCCGGGCGATCAACATGCTCGGCGGCCAGCACGACGACGTTGTCGGCGGCAAGCTGCCGGCCCGTCACGGCATCGACATGCGGCAGGCTGGAGTTCCAGCGGTAATAGCGCCCATCGGCGGGGTTGTACTGCCAGCGCGTGTCCTGCCGTTTGTTATACGAGCCGATAAATATATCCATCGCCGGGACGCCGCCCGGGTCCGGCACATCGCTGAAGGCGAAGCCGCGTCCCGGCAGGCCCTCATTAACCTGCCGCTCCTGGGCGACTTCCCACATCTGGAATGTATTGCCAAAGAGCGTATGCTCGAAGGCTTTGCCGTCCTGCGGATAGCGACAGAATGGCGGGCAGTTGACGCCAAGGTGCGGCGAGAGCGCCCGCCATTTCCAGTCAGAGTCGAGAATGTACTGGCGGATCCACTCGTTCGAGCCGCTGTAGGCCAGCAGGCCGTCGAACATCGGGACCAGCTCCAGGTCGAGCAGACGCGCGCTGCGGATGCTGCCCACGAAATCGGCGCCCTGGCTGCGATAGATCGCCGCGAAGCGCGTCACGCCGCCTTCGACCTCGTACTCGAAGACAATATCGGCCTTGTCCAGCCCGCTTTGCGGCCGCACGACTTCGGGGAAGTTCGACACCTTGACGATCAGGTTGCGGCGCGCGGCGGCTTCCGCATTGGGATAGGGCAGGCCGGTCAGCGGGTTGAAGTTTTCGGGATATTCGTTCGGGCCGACCGTTGTCGGCGTCGGGCTGGGCGTCGCGGTTGGCGTGTTGGTCGCGGTGCCAGTCGGTGACGGCGAAGGCGTCGCGGATGGGCGCGGCGTGTTGGTCGGCGGGGTGGTTGCGCGCGGCGTGTTGGTCGGCAGCGGCGTTGCCTGCGCCAACCCGCTCGCCTGCGAGCGCGGCGCGTTCCAGGCCAGGGCCGCGACCAGCGCGGTCACCAGCGCCCCAACGATCAGGCTCCCCAGCAGCAGGCGTCGCATCATTCCGTTCCTCAATCCTAACAGGTCCATATACCGTTCATCCGGGTCCGGCGCATCAGTATACCGCCGTGATCAGGCGCTGCCTACCCTGGAAAAACGGCGAGAAGCAGCGAGAGGCAGCGAAAAACAGCCAAATTCAGCCAAATTCAGCGAAAAGCTGTTTCTGGCTGTTCTTGGCTGCTTTGGGCTGTTCCGCGCTGCTCTTTGCTGTTCTCAGCCGCCTTTGGCTGCGGTTAGCTGCGCCTGGCTGCCCTGTAGCTCGACCAGCAGCACGGTCACGCCGCGAAAGGCGCGCATCTCGACCACCTGATCGCGTATCCCTGACAGCCAGTCACCGGTCGCACTCATGCCGCGCTTGAAGGGATCGAAGGCCGGCATCGCGCCCTGGCGGTGCACGTCTTCGATCGGGTTGCGATACAGCACCCATACGCGGCGCGGCGCCAGCGCTGCCTGCTCGCTGGCCGGAACGTCCAGCTCGGCCAGCGGGGTGACAACAGCGCCCGGCTGAACCCCATCGTGCTCAAAGTACCGCTCGAACGCCTCGCGCGCGTTTTCGCGCTCAGCGACGATCATGTCGCCGGGTCGCCAGCCTGTTTCGACGTAATCCGCTGCTGCGTGCCAGTCGGCCCGCGTGTAATCGCCGCTGTGGAACGAAAACAGCACGGTATAGGCGGCGGTCGCCACCACAATCGCGATCGCGCCCAGGCGCAGCCAGCGCGACCACTGGGCGAAGCCGTGCAGCATCAGGAGCAGCACCGCCGGCAGCGCCATCATAAAATAGCGGTCAACGTAGAACGAGACGAGCGTCGCTGAGATGGTGTACGTCACCGCCAGCGACAGCCCGGCCAGCAGCATCCAGAACAGGTTTTCGCGGTCGCTCCACCACGCCGTGACCACCGCCAGCACGCCCGACAGCAGGCCCAGCGTGACCAGCATCACGCCTGGCGCCAGGAACCACTTCCAGACGCCGTTGTAGCCAAGCGTCATGTTCCACAGCGTCAGCAGCAGGTCACGCGCCGCCGGAACAGGGACCCATTCCGGCCCGACCGCGATCGTCTGCTGCGAGAGCAGCGCCAGCCAGATCAGCGCCGGGATGACCGCGATCGCCTGGGCAGCGGCCCACCGCGTGAGCAGAGCGCGGTCACTGCGTGCGAAAATCGCCAGCAGGATGATCTGCGTCAGTGGCAGCGCGAACAGCGTGTAATGCGTGATGTAGGCGAGCAGGCTGGCAAGCGTAAACGCCAGCCACAACCGCCACGTCCGGCTGCCGCGCAGGATCAACAGGAAGCTGGCGGAGATCGTCAGCGCCAGGGCAAACACCAGCGCATAGGGGCGCGCCGTCCGCGAAAGCAGCACGTGATACGGGTTGACCGACAGCAGCAGCCCGGCGGCCAGCGCGAGATCGTAGCTCCCATACAGCCGCAGCACCGCCACCATCAGCAGCGCGATCCCAACCATGCCCAGCAGCGCCGATGGCAGCCGCAGCAGCATATCGCTATCGGCGGGCAGCAGGCGCAGCGACATGAAATACAGCGGCGTCTGGTTGCCTGCGCTGAACAGCGAGTCCAGCGACGCGTCCAGCGCGGATTGAGCGCGGATCGCGGTCAGGACCTCGTCGGTCCACAGGCTCGCGCCGCCCAGATTCCACATCCGCAGCAGCAGGCCGATCAGCAGGATCGCCAGCACCTGCCCGAAGAAGAACTGCGGCCGAGCCGCTGGCATATGCGCCGTGCGGCCCCATTCCCGCTCACGAAGCCGCGCGCTGGTCGCAGTCTGATTGACGCCAATCAGGTAGTCCGGGGGCATCCCCTTAGTCCTTTTGCTTCGGATGCGACGGTGCGCGCAACCCGCCGCACTCGTATCTCACCCGTTCGATAACTCCGCCGTTCGCCAGGTCTTTTCCGCGACCTGTAAGTTATCCGATCATATTTCAACGCATTTGCATTATACTCTACGTTGTGGCCGGTCTCCGAGTTGCACTGTGGCACAGGTTATAGCGCGATCCGGCCTTTGATGGGCGGCGAGGCGTCTTCCGAACGCCTGGGAGAACAAGAATATCCGCATGACTGACTATCTGGTGGTTTTCGTCACAGCGTCCGGCGCCGAGGAGGCGCGGCGGCTAGCGCGCGCGCTGCTCGAAAGCCGGCTGGCGGCGTGCGTCAATTTCGCGCCGGTCGAGTCGCTGTACTGGTGGGAGGGCGCGATCCACGAGGCGCGCGAGACGCTGCTGATCATCAAGACCGGCGCGGCGACCTTCGAGGCGCTGATGGACGCCGTCAAGCGCGCGCACAGCTACGAGAATCCGGAGATTATCGGCCTGCCGATTGTCGTTGGCTCGCCGGAGTATATGCAGTGGATTGACCATGAAATCACTCGCTGACCTGACTGGCTATCGGATGTTGCTGTCGTTCGCGCACCCGGACGACGAGTCATTTGGCATGGGCGGCGCGATCGCCTATTACGCGCAGCGCGGCGTCACCATCAGCCTGATCTGCTCGACTAACGGCGACGTTGGCACCGTTGACCCGGAGCTGCTGGCGGGTTACCAGTCGATCGGGGAGCTGCGGCTGAAGGAGCTGCGCTGCGCCGCCGAGCAGTTGGGCATCCAGGAAGTGATCACCTACGGCTATCGTGACAGCGGCATGATGGGCGCGCCGGAAAACGACCACCCCGACTGTCTGTGGCAGGCGGGCGAAGACGTTGTTACGGAGCGCATTGTGCGCGACATCCGCCGCCTGCGTCCACACGTGGTCGTGACGTTTGACCCCTATGGCGGCTACGGTCACCCCGATCACATCACTATGCACCGGGCCACGACGCGCGCTTTCCACGCCGCCGCCGACCCGACCCAGTATCCTGAGCACGCCGCCGAAGGGCTGGCGCCGTACCGTCCGGCCAAGCTGTACTACACCTCCTTTCCTGCGCTGCCGCTGCGCGCGATGGTGTGGTCAGCGCGGCTGCGCGGCCAGAATCCCCGCCGGATGGGGACCAATAAAGACCTCGACCTGCAAGCGGCGCTCGACAAGCTGCTGCCGAGCACCACGCGGCTGAACGTTGCGCCTTATCAGGCCGCCTGGGACGCCGCGACAAGCTGTCACGCATCGCAGCAAAACCCGCGCCAGATACAGTCCATCGTGGACCGGCTCAGCCGCGTCTTGTTCCGTCACCAGGACTTCACGCGCGCCTTCCCGCCGCCCAACGGACGCGAGCCGCGCGAGCGTGACCTCTTTGCGGGAGTCGCGCTGGACTAGCCACCTGTTACCAGCGGCGGTCCCTTTTCAAACGCGGTATGATCGCGCCCCGGAAATGGGTTCAGGGGAGCCAAGCAGACGTTATGGCCTATGCGCTCACCAGCGAACAGGTTCAGCAAGTGGTTCAGAACACGGTGCTCGTGGCGCTGGCGCGCTCCGATCTGCTGCCCGATTGGCGCGCCAATCTGGGCGATCTGATCCAGCAGATGCGCGCGGCGGCGCTTGACGACGAGGCGATCTTCCTGGCGGCGGTGCTGGCGCTGCTGGACCGCCCGACAGACACCCTGCCGACCGGAACGCGATACGATCAGGCGTGGCAGGCGATCCTGACCGGCTTGCAGACCGGGTCGCTGCCCTCGGCGCGCGAGGAAACGGTCACGCTGGATCGGCTGCTCGAGTCGATCGCGCAGGCGATCTCCGCCGTGCAGACGCACGCTCCTGACCAGCATCAGGCGGTCTACGAGGAGCTGATGCATATCAAAGCAGCGGCGCTTGAAGCGAAAGTCCCAGAGCTGGTCGTCTGGATTGACGATGCGCTCGACGTGCTGGACGGCGCAGAGGCAGCCGAGCGCGCGCACCACCACGCAGGCATGTACAGTGTGTATTGGCAAACGGTCGTCGATAACAGTCCCTCATCCTAGCCGGCGCACAACTGCGCAGATTCGCCGGAACCATCGAGCACAGGGAGACGTCCGATGCGCAAGATCATTCTGGTTCTGCTCGGATTGCCGGTTCTCATTGTTGGCGCCACGCTGCTGTGGACGGCGCGCGGGCCGGTGCCCCAGTACGAGGTCACGACCGGCAGCGATCTCGAAGCGCCC
>JADLHR010000275.1 GCA_020848665.1 Anaerolineae bacterium | reverse complement strand
GCGCCTGGCTGCCTTAAGCTGCCTCGTGCTGTCGTTTGCTGCTCCTGGCTTAGAAGAACGTACTGCGCTCGTGCCGCTCCTCTTTCCAGGGATCGCCCTCGTTGTGGTAGCCGGTCTGCTCCCAGAAGCCAGGCTTGTCCTCGGCGCTGAACTCCAGCGCGCGCAGCCACTTGGCGCTTTTCCAGAAATATCGCTGCGGAACAACCGTGCGCAGCGGGAAGCCGTGGTCCGGCTCCAGGAACGCGCCGTTGAACTTGTAGGCGAGCAGCACGTTGTCTTCGAGCATCACGTCGAGCGGCAGGTTGGTCGTGTAGTCATTTTCGGCGTGCGCGATCACGAAGCGGGCCGCCGGAGTCAGACCGAACAGCTCCACAAAATCGCGGAAGGACACGCCTTCCCAGGTGGTGTCGAACATGCTCCAGCGCGTCACGCAGTGGATGTCGGTCTTCAGCGTGACCGTTGGCAGCGCCAGGAACTCATCCCATGTCCAGCGCATCTCGCGCTGCACTTCGCCGAAAACGCGCAGGTCCCAGGTCGCCGGGTCGAAGCGTGGCACCGGGCCATAGTGCAGCACGGGGAATTTCTGCGTCAGCGATTGGCCGGGTGGCAGGCGACCGGCGGCTTTCATGGCTTCTTCTTCGCGGCGGCGGCTGTGGGGATCAGTTGGCATCGTGCCCTCAGCTGGAATGTCTCTGGCAGCTTCATTGTCCTCGGAATCTATACCACAGCGGCTCACCGCTGCCAAGATGCCGCCGGAGCCTCACGTCTCCAGGTCCAGCGCAAGCTGGTCGCCGCGCAGCAGAGCGATAATCTTGCGGTCGGTGACCGGGAAGGCGAAGCGGTCGAGGTCGCCAAGCGTGGCCCAGGTCCAGGCGGCGCAGCCAATCGCCTGCGGCTCGCCGCTCATGATCTCACAGTGGAAAGCATAGAGCGTAATGCGGAAATGGGTGTAGCCGTGCCGCACCACGCCGATCTGCTCCCCGACGCGAAGCCCGACGCCCAGCTCCTCAAGGATTTCGCGCTTCAGGCAGGCACGCAGCGTTTCGCCTGGCTCGCGCTTGCCGCCGGGGAACTCCCATAACCCGCCGAGCATTTTGTCCAGCGGACGCTGCGCGATCAGCACCTGCCCGTCAGGGTGGTGGATCACGGCGGCGGTCACATCGTAGTGCGGAGTCTTCGTGCGCGGCGGCCTGACCGGGCGCTCGCGCTGTGTCCCTGCCTGAAACGCAGCGCACCAGTCACGCACCGAGCAGAGGGCGCAGCGCGGGTCACGCGGGGTGCAGATACGCCGCCCCAGGTCCATCAGCGCCTCGTTCCAGGCCCCAGCCTGACCGGGCGGCACCAGCCGCTCGGCCAGCGTCCAGAGCGCGGTGTGCGTCGCGGGCTGTGTCACATCGTCCGCGATGTCGTAGAGGCGCGCCAGGACGCGGATCACGTTGCCGTCGAGAACCGGCGCGTCGGCTCCGAACGCGATGCTGGCGATCGCTCCAGCAGTGTAGCGCCCGATGCCGGGCAGCTTGCGCAGCGCGCCGGGCGACGCGGGAAACTCGCCGCCGTGCTCCTGCGCGATGATTTGCGCGGTACGGTGCAGGTTGCGGGCGCGGCTGTAATAACCCAACCCTTCCCACGCCTTGAGCACGTCATCGAGTGGCGCACGGGCGAGGTTCTCGACGGTTGGAAAACGCTCCAGGAAGCGGCTGAAGTATGGGATGACGGTCGGCACCTGGGTCTGCTGGAGCATAATCTCCGAGAGCCACACCCGATACGGATCGCGGTCCCGGCGCCAGGGCAGGTCGGCGCGCTCGGCGTCGAACCACGCCAGCAGCAGACGGTGCAGCGCCGGCGGTTTCAGGTCGTCTGCCATCGTCACGGCTCCCGGTGTAGCAGAGAATAGCGGTTGCTTGCGCCGCTTTCGCCGTCGGCGCAGAAAGTCATGACCGCGCGCAGGCCGCTGGCTTCGATCAGCGCGGCGTGCTCGGCCTCGCCTATGAAGTGGCAGTAGCGCAGCGCCCGCTCGCCGCGCCGCCAGTCGAGCAGGTAGTCACCCGGCTCTGCGCTCAGATCGGCGGGCCAGGGGACGATCCGGCGGCGGAAGCGCTCAAATTCTGCGAAGCGCCACGCGGAGAAGAACAGCAGGCCGTCCGGCGCAAGCCGGTCCGCCAGTTGCGCGATCAACCGGCGGCGGATGGCCTCTCCGGGGACGTGATGCAGCACCCCGAACAGCGCGACGAGGTCGAAGGGGCCGTCCGGCAGCGGGTCGCGCAGCAGGTCGGCCTCCAGCAGGCTCGCGTCGAGATCGTGCAGCGCGGCGTGAGCGCGCTCCAACAGCACGGGGCTGCTATCTACGCCGGTGTAGATGATCTCCGAGGCGCTTTCGCGCGCGAGGAATTGCCCGAAGCGCCCATTGCCGCAGCCAGCATCCAGCACGCGCACAACCGGCGGCAGGTGCGGCAGAACAACGCGCCAGCCGGGCCAGGGGGCGCCGCGCGTCTGGTCGAACTCGCTGGCGGTCGTCTCGTAAAACGCCCGGTTGAGCGCGATCAGGTGTTCTATTGTGCGGTCATCCATGTTAGTATTGGGAACGGTCCTGTATCGTAAGGATGGTAATTGGCTGAGGGCGGATGGCGAAACGAACCCGACCGGCGCTTGATTTGGCGCGTTACCGCGAGCCGCTGGCGCAGATTTTAGCGGCTGTGGCGGCAGATCCCAACCTCTCGCGGCAGCGGCTGGCGCGCATTTTGAAGCGCCACCCGAAGGACGGGCGCGGACTGTTCAGCAAGGACGAGTTGATCGCCGCCTACCGCGCGCTGGCCGGAACCGGCAGCGTGCCGCCCTACGACGCGGCGGTGGTCGAGCGGCTGCGGATGAAGCCGGTGCGCACGCTGTCCGGCGTGACGCCGGTCACGGTGCTCACCAAGCCGTACCCGTGCCCCGGTGAGTGCGTCTTCTGCCCGAACGACGTGCGTATGCCCAAGAGCTACCTCGCCAACGAGCCGGGCGCGCAGCGGGCTGAGCAGAATGGCTTTGACCCGTACCTGCAAACCTACTCGCGTCTGGCTGCGCTGCGCAACACCGGCCATCCCACCAATAAGATCGAGCTGATTCTCCTCGGCGGGACGTGGTCGTTCTACCCGGAAACGTATCAGGTCTGGTTCGTCACACGGGTCTTCGACGCGCTGCACGACTTTGGGGACGGGATCGACCGGCGGGATGCGGTCTGGGCGGCGCTGCGCGAGGCGTCGCAGCTTCATCCGGAGCGCAACACGGCGAGCGTTCCGGTGCACGGCGCTCACCTGGAGCGGACGTACAACCAGCTTGTCCAGTCGCTCTACCGCGACGAGATGCGCCGTTCCCGCGAACATGCGCAGGCGATCGCGCGCGGCGAGCGCGAGCGCACGGTGATTGACGAATACGCCACCTGGGACGAGCTGGAAGCCGCGCAGCAGGCCAACGAGCGCGCCGCCTGCCGCTGCGTCGGGCTGGTGATCGAGACGCGCCCGGACAACATCACGCCCGACGAAGTGATCCGCATCCGCCGTCTGGGCGCAACTAAAGTGCAGATCGGCATCCAGAGCCTGAACGACGAGGTGCTGCGGCTCAACCAGCGCGGGCACACCGTCGAGGCGACGCGACGCGCGATCCGCCTGCTGCGGCGGGCGGGCTTCAAAATCTACGCGCACTGGATGGCGAACCTCTATGGTGCGTCACCGGAAGCGGATATTGAGGACTATCGCCGCCTGTTCGAGGACGCGGATTTCCGCCCCGACGAGCTGAAAATCTATCCCTGCTCGCTGATCGAGAGCGCCGAGCTAATGCGCCATTACGAGTCCGGCGCATGGCGGCCTTATTCACACGACGAACTGGTGCGCGTCCTGAGCGCTTGCTTCCTGGCGACGCCGGAGTACTGCCGCCTGACGCGCGTCGTGCGCGACATCCCCTCGACCGACATCGTGACCGGCGAGATGACAACGAACTTCCGGCAGGTGGTCGAGGCGGCGCTGGGCGCGCAGGGACTGCGCAGCGCCGACATCCGCGCGCGTGAGGTGCGTCACCAGACGGTTGATCCCAACGCGCTGACGCTCGACGTGATGGCATATGAGAGCAGCATCGGCGAGGAAATGTTCCTGCAATTCATCACCCCGGAACGGCGGATCGCGGCGTTCCTGCGACTGTCGCTGCCCGTTGAGCCGCTGCTTTTGCCGGAGTTGGATGGGGCGGCGATGATCCGCGAGGTGCACGTCTACGGGCAGTCGCTTGCGCTGGGCGACGAGGCGCCGGGGCGCGCGCAGCACAGCGGGCTGGGCGCGCGGCTGATCGAAGAAGCCGCTGCGATCGCTGCCGGGCGCGGTTATAAGCGGCTGGCGGTTATCTCGGCAGTCGGCACGCGCGCCTACTACCGCAAGCGCGGTTTTTCGGACGGCGAGTTGTACCAATTACGCGACCTGTCACCCGGCGCAGCGCCGCCGGTAGAACATGCGCCAAACACCGAATCAGGATATAAGTGATCGCAATCGGGTGGAATGATGGCCTGCGAGGAGAGACGCCAGTATGTCTGATGATCTGGAGCGCCCGCCGCTGCTTGGCGCCGCATCTGAGCCGGGCGACGCGCCAGAGGATATGCCGCGTGCGCTGAGCGTGCCGCCGCAGGCCGCGCTGCCACCCGCGCAACATGAAGGCGAGGTGCCCGCGCCGCGCAAGCGCCGCCCACGCCCGCCGGTTCCGCCGCAGACAGTTGTCGTGCAGGAGCAGCGCGGCTGCATGAGCACCTGCGCGTTTGGTGGCGCGGTAGTGGCGATCATTGGCGCGATTGTGTTCGGGATCATGGCGCTGGCATTCACCGATCAGATCACTGATTTTGGCGACGATCTGC
>JADLHR010000274.1 GCA_020848665.1 Anaerolineae bacterium | reverse complement strand
TTGGTCGGGATGCCGAACTCGTCGGCGACCATCAGCGTGCCGACCAGCATCCAGTAGCGTGCGAACTGGGCGTCGTGCGCCGCCTCGCTCTGCGCGATCTCGCACTCGTTGTGCGGAAAGATGTTGTCGATCCCGCCACCGTGAATGTCGAAGGTCTCGCCCAGGTATTTCTGCGCCATCGCCGAGCACTCAATATGCCAGCCCGGATAGCCGACCCCCCACGGGCTGTCCCAGCGCAGGATATGCTCTGGCTCAGCGATCTTCCACAGCGCGAAGTCAGCGGGGTGGCGCTTGTCCTCGCGCACGTCCTCGCGTGCGCCGGCCTGCTGCTCGTCAAGCTGGCGGTTGGAAAGCTTGCCGAACTCCGGCCAGCTTGGCACGTCAAAATAGACGTTGCCACTGTCCGAGACGTAGGCATGCCCCTTCTCGATCAGCGCCTCAATCATCTTGATCTGCTCAGGGACGTGGCCGCTGGCGCGCGGGCTGATGTCGGGCCGCTGCACGCCGAGCGCGTCCATATCCTCGAAGTAGCTGCGCGCGTAGGTTTCGACGATCTGCATCGGCCCCGCCTGAGTCTGCCGCGCTTTCTTGAGGATACGGTCCTCGCCGGAGTCGAGCAGGTGGCCGACATCGGTCAGGTTCTGTACGTAGAGCACATCATAGTCGCTGAAACGCAGGTAGCGCACGATTACGTCGAACGAAACATACGTCTTGGCGTGCCCGATATGCGCGTGGTCATAGACCGTCGGGCCGCAGACGTACATATTGACCTTGCCCTCGTGCAGCGGCTCAAACCGTTCCTTTTCGCGGTGCAGCACATTGAAGATTTCCAGCGCCATGCGGGTCGTCCTTTATGTACATCGGGTTAGCAATCAGCGATTGGCGGTTAGCCAAAAGCGTGAAAAGCAGCCGGTTTGCAGGCAGCAGCGCCGACTGGCGAATGGTGCGGGATAATTGCCCACTCCTGTTCGCTGTTCTTGGCCCATGCTAACTGCTAACCGCTAACTGCTAGAGCGTGTTATGAACTTGCGCACCGGGTAAAGCCCCCCATCCCCCGGCCCCTTGCCCCCAAAATGAGGGAAGGGGAGACCATCCGGGCTTTTTTTCCTTCCCTCGTCCTGGGGGAAGGAAAGCCGACCGCAGGTCGGAAGGATGGGGGGATGGCCTGGAAACCAGACCACAAAGTGCATAACAGCCTCTAGTCGCTAACCGCTGCTTCTGGCTCATTGTAGCGCAAAGCGCCCTGTCCAGTAAGGGAGATTTAAGCGGGTGCGCCTGGGAAGGTTATAATCCGGCGTGCGAGGAGCCGTAAAGAAGGAGCCGAGATGGGTACGATCTGGATTCAGGGCGTGGACGCGATCACGCTGGACGCAGAAGGACGGGTGCTGCGCGGCGTCGATCTGCTGATCGAGGGCGGGCGCATCACGCGGATCGGCCAGGCGCCGCCCGGTACGCAGGCGGACGAGGTGATTGACGGGCGCGGCAAGGTCGCGCTGCCCGGCCTGTTCAACGCGCATAGCCACGCCGCGATGACCTTCGAGCGCGGCTGGGCCGAGGACCTGCCCTTCCCGCGCTGGCTCAACGAGAAAATCTGGGTCGCGGAGAGCGCCCTGACGCCTGACGATGTGTACTGGGGCGCGGCGCTGGCCGCCTGTGAGATGATCCGCAGCGGCACGGTCGGCTTTAACGATCACTATTTCTACATGGACCGCGTCGCCGAAGTGGTCGAGCAGAGCGGGATGAAAGCGCAGCTCGCGTGGTGTGTCTTCGGCATCGGCGCGGACAAAGAGGTCGGGCCGGGGCTGGACGGCACGCTCGCTTTCATCGACCAGTGGCAGGGCGCGGCGCAGGGACGCCTCCGCACCTGCCTGGGGCCGCACTCACCTTACGTCTGCCCGCCGGATTTTCTGGCGCGGATCGCGCAGATCGCCGCCGAGCGCGGCCTGCCGGTGCATCTGCACGTCGCCGAATCGCAGGAGCAGGTCGAGAACTCGCTGGCGCGACACGGCCAGACGCCGGTTCAGCAGCTTGCCGCGCTCGGCATCTTCGATGGGCACGTGATCGCGGCGCACGCCCTGGCGCTTAGCGACGCCGATCGCGCTATCCTGGCCGAGAAGGGCGTCTTCGTGGCGCGCACACCGAACACCTATCTGAAGCTGGCGATGCCGATCAACCACGTTACCGATCTGCACGCAGCGGGGGTGCGCGTCGCGCTGGGGTCCGACGGCCCGGCCTCAAACGCGACGATGGACCTGTTTCAGATCATGCGCCAGCAGGCGCTGCTCGAAAAATATCTGCGTCTCGACCCAGAGTCGCTGCCGGGTGATACGCCGTTGCGCATGGCGTGCCAGACCGGCGCGCAGGCGCTCGGCTTCCCTGAAAGCGGCTCCTTGCGCGAGGGGGCGCCCGCCGACCTGCTGCTGCTGGACTTCGACGCGCCGCACCTGCGCCCGCGCCATGATCTGATCGCCAACGTCGTGCACACCGCAACCGGCGCCGACGTAACGCACGTGCTGGTCGATGGGCGATTACTGCTGCGCGATCGCGTTCTGCTAACATTGGATGAGGAGCGGATTCTCTACGAAGCTGAGCGGCGCGCCTTCCGCATGGTGAATCAGAACATGAGCCAGATGCGTGAGTATCAGGCGTAGCCGGCCAGGATATATGCCGGTCAAGACATCGACGGAGGCAACATGCAGACCGAGTATTTGCAGCGTGGCGAGGGGACGATCGCCTACGATGTGCGCGGCGAAGGCCCGCTGGCCGTCTGCGCGCCGTCATTGGGAGATGTGCGCGCCGAATATCGTTTCCTTGCGCC
>JADLHR010000273.1 GCA_020848665.1 Anaerolineae bacterium | reverse complement strand
GTGCGCAGGTTTTGCAGGTGCGCGCGCAGCGCCAGCGCCTCAACCTGCGCGGCGGGCGAATCGTCCTGCGCGGCTGCCGGGAGCGCGAGCGCCAGCCCAAGCGCCAGCGCCAGCAGCGCGGCGAGCAGGCGCGGAACCAGGGATAAAGGCAGATGTGAAGGCCGCATTGGCAGGTTGCTCCATATTTCCACCGCGGACAGCGCGGGCGAACACGCCAAGTGTACCACGTCCGCGCCGCGAGCGGACAGGCTGCCCGCTGGCAGCGATCGCGCCGCCCGCCGATAATCTTATCAGTCAGGCTCACAGGAGCGCCGATCTCACTGCAAAGGATGGTCTGAGTGCTGCATACCACAGGAACACTGATCGCGCCGGATGGGCTGTCCCTGTTCACGCAGGCGTGGCTGCCGGAGCGTGAACCGCGCGCCGTCGTTCTGCTGGCGCACGGCGTCGGCGAGCACAGCGGGCGCTACCAGCACCTCGCCGTGCACCTGACCAGGCGCGGATACGCGGTCCACGCGCTCGATCACCGGGGGCATGGACATTCAGCGGGCCAGCGAGTCTTCATCCGGCGGTTTGACGAGTATGCCAACGATCTGCACGCCTATTTCGAGCAGGTGCGCGCGCAGCGCCCGGACGCGCCGCTGTTCATCTACGGCCACAGCATGGGGTCGATTGTCGCGCTGCGCTTTGCCCTGCGCTACCAATCTGCGCTGGCCGGGCTGATCACAACCGGGACCGCGCTGCGCCTGCCGGTGAGCCTGCCCGCGCCAGTGGTCGCGCTCGCACGGCGGTTGGCGCCGTTCGCGGGACGGGTCCCGGTCATCGCGCCAATCGCGCTCGACGGGCTGAGCCGTGACCCGCAGGTGATCGCCGATTATCAGGCCGATCCGCTGGTGTACTGGGGCCGGATGCGCCTGGGGTGGTCGGTCGAGCTGCTGGACGCCGCACAGGAAGTCGAGCGCCGCCTGCCCGAGCTGGCGCTGCCGTACCTCGCGTTGCACGGCGCGGACGACCCGATCACGCTGCCAGAAGGTGCGCAGATCGTGCGCGAGCGGGCCGGTTCGCCCGACCTGACGGTGCGCGTCTACCCTGGCCTGCGCCACGAGATTCATAACGAGCCAGAGCAGGCGCAGGTGCTGGATGACATCGCGGCGTGGCTGGACGCGCACGTCGATGGGCGCGCGATCAACGGCCCTGACCCTTCCTGACCCCTTATGAACCATTTACAGGTCTAAAGAAGGTGTAAAAACCGCCACCGCCGCTTGACAGCCGCCGCCCGCTGTGCTACACTTGGCCCGGCTTCGGAGAGTAGGCATGTCAGACGGTAAACAGGTTATCAACGAGAATGCCGTGTACTCCCGGCAGGAGGCCGCCGCAGCCCTCGGCGTCAGCCTGAGCACGCTCAAGCGCCTAATCGATGAGGGCTATCTGCGCGCCAGCCGCCCTGCCGGCGTGCGCCGTATCTTCATTCAAGGGTCCAGCATCTTCGAGATGCTCGACCGGACGGAAGTGGAAAGGTTAGCCTAGATGTTACCCGGTTCGTCTGCTGCGAGTACGAGTGGCGAACTCGACGGCCCCGACGCTGATCCGCCTGATTGGCGCACGGAGCCGATCATCCAGACAACCGCATATGACTCAGACTCAGAGGATGCCCGGCTGGCCGGAGATTCGCCGGTCAGTCGCGGGATCGCTGACAACGGGATAGGGTTTCACGTCCGGCGTGGACAGGAGGCGCGGCGCTAGTCTTTCCGCGATCTCCGCTTCGCTTGATCACCCCGCCGGGGCGTGACACCACAGACCAGGGTTCACGCCCCGGTTCGTTTGTTCGGGACGAGCCGCACGGCACACTACCCACCGGGCCTTTCGCCCGGCCTGCCCGAACACGCTGCGACTGAAAGTCAATTTGATATGTACGGCGGTATGTACGGCGGCATGTATAAGGCGTCAGGACGATGCAGCACAGCCAACCGATGCGTCCTCTTCACTCTGTGGCGTGGTTCGAGGACCTGTTCAATGCGCTTGATCAGCTATCTGGCTAGGAAGCGAGGGAACGAGATGGAACGCCCAGCAACAGACTCTGGCGGTCACACTCAGCAGGCTCCGCAGCACGCGGAGCGCCGCCTCGCGCCTGCCACCTAGCACCGGCCCGGTCCGGTCGGGTGGCGAGCGCCACTCGACCGAATCGCAGCATACCGAGAAGAGCGACAGGATACCGGCCCATACTTAACGGAATACGCGGGCGCGCGACGGAATCGGGCGATGGGATGGAACAGATCGCCGCCTGCCGGGGAACTCAGGGCCACAACGTTTGACAAGCTGCTTAACAAGAGAGCGCCGGAGCGGGACACAGGCTTGAGGCGGGTCTATGATCGGTGCGATCATAGACCCCGCGAAGGCTTTTTTCCGAGCGCCAAACCAGATGCCTGTGTGGGGAGTTGTGCGGATCGAGCGACGGGTGTTGGCGCTTCCCACACAGGCGCTTTCGCCGCCTGCTCCGGGCTGGCAAGCCAGCGCGCCAGGCGCATCATGAGCAGAACAGAGAGCCAGCCATCGAACGCCAGGGGCCATACGGTCCCCTAGAAGGAGGAAGCAGTCTCATGGGGAGTTGCTGCTAGAACTCGAATTCGTTGAGCTGTTGCAGTGCGGGCTGGTGCTCGTACTCGGCTTTCTGCCGCTCGGCGTGATCCACTGGGCCGACCCGACCATGAAACTCAGCCCAGGCCGGATCGCGCGGCGCCTGCGCCGGCCAAAATGGACGCGCACCGGGCTGGTAGCAGTGGTGGCGCACTGGGTCGCGGACCTGTTGTCCTGAGCATCTGGCATCAGTTTCTACCACCCTGACGCTGTACCCGATACGCGCCCCCGCACGCCTCTGTACGCCAGGTGACGCCGTTCGCGTTAGGGTTTTGCGCCTATCCACGGCGCGCCGGTCGCCTGGACGGAATTACTCCGTTTCACGACAATCTGTCATAGAGCCTTGATTCATTTGGGACCGCGATCGTGCCCGTGGTATGGGCACACCTGAGAGGAGCGCCTCGTGAGCACTCACCACGATCCCATACCCTCCAGCGTCTATGATCTGTCGAATGCCGCGCCGTATCGCGTCTGGGGAGCGGATGGGATCGAGCCGTCCGCGCTGGATCAGATGAAGCGCGCTGTGCGCCTGCCGGTTGCCATGCGCGGGGCGCTGATGCCCGACGCGCACCAGGGCTACGGTCTGCCGATCGGCGGCGTGCTGGCGACGGATAACAGCGTCATCCCTTACGCGGTTGGCGTGGATATCGCCTGCCGGATGCGCCTGACGGTCTTCAACGCCTCGCCCGGCGCGCTCGACCAGCACCGCGACCTGTTCCGCGACGCGCTGGAACGGCAGACGCGCTTCGGCGCGGGCAGCGAATGGTCTATACCGCGCGAGCATGAGGTCATGGACGATCCGCTGTGGCGCGAGCATCCCGCCGCTCGCCAGCACCGCGACATCGCGCAGCGCCAGTTGGGGACGAGCGGCTCTGGCAACCATTTCGTCGAGTTCGGCGCGCTGAACGTGCACAGCGCCATCGAGTCGCCGCTTGGCACCATCCCGCCGGGGACGTACCTCGCGCTGCTCAGTCACAGCGGCAGCCGCCGCTTCGGCCTGGAGATGGCGAACCACTACACGCAGCTTGCAATGCGCCAGCGGGCCGCGCTGCCGAAGGACTTTCAGCACCTCGCCTGGCTGTCGCTGGACGACGAAGCAGGCGCGGAATACTGGGCCGCCATGCAGCTCGCGGGCCGCTACGCCAGCGCCAATCACGCCGTGATCCACCGTCAGATCATCGACGCGCTGCGGATGCCGGTGCTCGGCGGCGTCGAAAACCATCACAACTTCGCGTGGAAAGAACAGATCGAGGGGCGCGAGGCGATTGTCCACCGCAAGGGCGCGACCCCGGCGGGCGAAGGCGTCCTGGGCGTGATCCCCGGCAGCATGGGCGCGCCCGGCTATGTGGTACGCGGGCTGGGCAGCGCGGAGTCGCTCAACAGCGCGGCGCACGGTGCGGGGCGGCGCATGAGCCGCAAGCAGGCGTTCGCGCAGTTCGACTGGGACGGCGTGCAGGCGCGCCTGAGCGCCTTGGGCATCGAGCTGATCTCCGGCGGGCTGGACGAAGCGCCCGGCGCCTATAAGGACATTCACCAGGTGATGGCGGACCAGTCCGATCTTGTCGTCGCGCTGGCGGAGTTCCACCCCCGGCTGGTCAAGATGGACGGCGCGGGCAGCGGTCCGCGCTGGGGCAGCAAGCGTAAGGGGAAGAAAGGCAAGCGCCGCCGGTAAAGCCACGTGAGAAGCCGCACCGGGCGCGCTATAATGAAGCGCATCGACGGCCAGCGGACGAGCAGGTTGCAGCGATGAGCGATGAGATTTTTCAGCAGGCGGCGGAATGGCTTGACGCGGGCGAGCCGGTGGCGCTGGCGACGATCGTGCGTATTTTCGGATCGTCGAGCCAGCCGCTCGGCGCGCGCATGGCAATGACAACCGGTAACCGCTTTGCTGGCGCGGTCAGCGGCGGCTGTGTCGAGACAGACGTATACGAGACTTCGCAGGTCGTGCTGCGGCGCGGCGCGGCGCTGATGCTCCATTATCAGCAGGTCGAGGACCCGCTGATCGAGATCGGCCTGAACTGCGAGGGCAAAATTGACGTGCTGGTCGAGCCGCTGACCCCGGAAATCCTGCTGTTGCACACCGCGCCGGAACCGTCGCGCCGCGTCAACGTGACGCTGTGCTCGCCGGGCAGCCCGTCCGCGCCAGATGCTCGTCACGCGCAGGTCTGGGACGATGGCGGCGCGCCGGCCTCTTTACCGCAGCCGATCGTGTGCGACGCGCTGGCCGCGCTGCGCGACGACCGTCCGATGACGGTCAGCTATCCCGATGGCCGGGTCGCGCTGTTCGAGCCAGTCCTGCCGCCGCCTACTCTGCTGGTCTTCGGCGCGGATCAGGCCGCGGTGCCGCTGGTTCGTTTTGCGCGGCTGCTGGGGTTCCGAACAGTCGTCAGCGATGGGCGCTCTGCCTTCGCAACTCGCGCCAAGCAT
Source organism: Anaerolineae bacterium (assembly GCA_020848665.1). Classification (GTDB taxonomy): domain Bacteria; phylum Chloroflexota; class Anaerolineae; order Aggregatilineales; family Aggregatilineaceae; genus DYGX01. The sequence goes on along the minus strand of JADLHR010000273.1, from coordinate 485 downwards.
CCCGACGCCGAGCTGGTGCTGGCCGCCTGGCCGGATGAAGTCGTCCGGCGAGTGGGTGTAGATGATCGGACGTATATCGTCTCGCTCAACCACGAGCCGCGCTTCGAGGACGCGCTGCTGCACGCGCTGGCCGGGCGCCGGGTCGCCTACATTGGCGCGATCGGCAAGCGCGCCCGCCACCAGGAGCGCGTCGAGCGCGCCGCCGCCGCCGGACTGAGCCTCGACCAGTTTCCGCCGATCCACACACCGATCGGGCTGGATATCGGCGGCAAATCGCCCGAAGAAGTCGCGCTGAGCATCATGGCCGAGATCGTCGCCGTCAGGAACGGGCGGCCCGGCGGGATGCTCGTCGAGCAGCCAGCAGCGCACATGGCGCAGCCGTAAAGGGCAAATGCTGTGGCGAAGACCTGCGCGTGTTTTTCCGCCTGCCGTAGGGCCTGCCGATCCGGCCCGGACGCCGAAAACAACCCTGGCATCAGGCTGGC
>JADLHR010000272.1 GCA_020848665.1 Anaerolineae bacterium | reverse complement strand
TGTTTCCTGGCCTGCGCCTCGCCGGGTTGTGGACCGGGCTGATGACCGTGTCAGCATGGCATCTGGCCTGGGCAGCGGCATCCGGTATGGAGATCATGCTGTTCGCGCTGCTGGCGCTGGCGGTAATCGGACTGGCGTGGCGTGAGCGCCCCGGTGCGGAAGGCCTACGCGGCCCGGCGCCAGCTTTCGGGCGCGGCGCGCTGCTTGGCGTCGTCGGCGCGGCGCTGACGCTGGCCCGGCCAGAAGGCGCCTTGCTGCTCGGATTGGCGGGCCTGTTTGGGGCGATCACGCTTCTCAACGACGCAGCTAGTCGCCGCGCGGGAGTCACGTGGGGTGTTGGGATTGCGCTCGGCTGGATAGCCGGATTGGCGCCGTACACCGCGCTGAACGTCCATCTGAGCGGCGGGCTGCTGCCCAGCACCGCCTCGGCCAAGCAAGCCGAGTACGCGGCCTCGCTGGTCGCGCCGCTGATCGAGCGTATATGGTGGATGATTCGCCCATTAGCTGCCGGAGGCCAGATCATGCTGCTGCCGGGGCTGATCGTGGCTTTGTACGGGATCGCCAGGCGGGGCGGCGGGGCGCGCACGGCGCTGCTGTGGCTGCCGGCAGCCTGGGCTGTTGCGCACGTGGCGCTGTACGCGCTGTGGCTGCCCGCACCTTACCAGCACGGGCGCTATGTCCAGCCGGTGCTGCCGGTTGTGATCCTGTATGGCGTCGGCGGGACGTTCCAATTGGTGCGTGCGGCGCAGCGGCGCATGGCGACGCGGGTGTTGGCGCGCAGCCTCGCGCTCTCCGTCGTAGCCGTGACGCTCGGATTCTGGGTGATTGGCGCGCAGGCATACGCGACGGATGTGCGGATCATCAACACCGAAATGGTCGCGGCGGCGCGCTGGGTTGAGCGGCATATCCCGGACAGCGCGCTGCTGGCAGCCCATGACATCGGCGCGCTGGGCTATTACGCGCCGCGCCCGCTGTTCGATCTGGCTGGGTTGGTGACGCCGGAGGTTGTGCCAATTATCCGCGATCATGAGGCGCTGATGGCGCTGATGTGCCAGCGCGGGGCGCGTTACCTGCTCGTGCTGCCCGATCAGCGCCCGGCGGCGGAGGATGATCCGAGGCTCGGCGGCGAGCCGATTTTCGTTACGAGTGCGCCCTACGCTCCAGCGGCGGGCAGCGGGAACATGGCGATCTACGCGCTGGACTGGGGCGCGGGCTGTGGTGCGCCCTAACGGCGCGCCGCAACCATATCGCTGAAGCTCGCTGGCAGATTCGCAGCGATGGGTTTATACTGCGCTCGGGAGTCGGGCTGCGCGCTGCTCGCCGCGATCACCTGTTGCCTGAGCCGGTGCCAGTCTGCGCAGAGCGGTGCCGCGTGGGTCAAGGTTCGCAGATGATTCGAATCGCCTTAATTGACGACCATCCCGTGTTTCGCCAGGGCTTGCGGAATCTGCTGACCATGGAAGACGACATGACAGTCGTCGCCGAGGGGTCAAGCGGGGAAGAGGCACTGACGCTGGTTCACGCCGAGCAGCCGGATGTGCTGATCCTTGACATCAACCTGCCGGGGATCAACGGCTTGCAGGTTTCCAGCCGGCTCAAGGCGGAGCACCTTCCCGTCGCGGTCGTGTTTCTGACCGCCTACGATGATCTGGAACAGGTGCTGCACGCTATGCGCTCAGGCGGGGCGGCCTACTGCCCCAAAGATGTCGAGCCGGAGCGCCTGATCGAGACGATTCGTATGGTTGCCCAGGGATATTACATTGTTGGCGAGCGCACATTTGACGCGGAGGCGCTCCAGACATGGCTCGACGCGGGGGTTGAGGCGGCGACCGGGCCATATATGGTCGATCCGGGCGAATATTTTGTGCCGCTCAGCCCGCGCGAAATGGAAATTCTCCAGTTTGTGACTCATGGCAAGAGCAACAAGGAAATCGCCCAGGCGCTCGCTATCAGCCACCAGACGGTCAAGAACCATATGACCTCAATTCTGAAGAAGCTTGACGTGCGCGATCGGACGCAGGCGGCAGTGTACGCACTGCGTCGCGGATGGGTCCGGCCGCGCACGCCCGACGGGGAGTGACCTGGGCCGAGGATGCAGGCGATCGCCTGGGCAGCGCGATGCTGACAGGGCGCTCGTATGACGAAGGGGTGGAACACACGCATGTCGCAAAACATCGCATCGGCGAAGGACGAGGTACTGCGCGACTTTCGTAGTGAATACGAGCGGTTGCGCGCCCGCGCTCGTGAGAACAAGCAGTTGATCGACCAGAGCCAGCACGAGGTTGAGCGGCTGCGCGAGCGCAACGTGGCAATCGGCGCGCAGATTCGGCGGATCGAGTCCAACTTCGACACGATTCCGCGCGCGGACATCAAGGCGGCTTATGACGACGCGCGCGACGCGCAGACGCGCCTGCTGACCATGCAGGGCCAGCTCGAAAAGCTCAGGAGCAGCCAGGAAGAGCTGGAATACTTCGAGCGGCTGATGGGGCAGCTTCTCAACTTCGCACAAGGGATCGCGCCTGAACGGCTGGCAGCGCAGACCGGCCTGGAGGCTCCTGTCGCTGATGCGAGCCACCTCTCGACGCAGGCAGTCATCCGCATCGTCGAGGCGCAGGAGGTCGAGCGGCAGCGGCTGGCGCGGCAGCTACACGACGGACCGGCGCAATCGCTTACCAATTTCATTCTTCAGGCGGAAATCTGCCAGCGATTGTTTGATCGCAATCCCGACCGCGCCGGTGACGAGTTGAAGAACCTCAAGACAACTGCGGGCGCCACCTTCCAGAAAGTGCGTGACTTCATCTTCGATCTGCGCCCGATGATGCTGGATGATCTGGGGCTGGTTCCGACGCTCCGCCGGTACGTCGAGGCGTTTCAGGAGAAAACCGGCATCAGCACCCAGCTCCGCATAGTCGGCGACGAGCGGCGCCTGCCTGGGCACATCGAGGTCATGATGTTTCGCTCGGTGCAGAGCATTATGGGCGCAGCGCGCGATCACCTCGGCGCGCGGAGTATCGCGATCGTGATCGACGTGGGGCCAGAGCGCCTCAAGGCGACGGTTGAGCATGACGGGCGGGGGTTCGATCCGCGCGACGCGCTGGAGGGCGATCCGCACGAGGAGGATGCGCTGGGGCTGCGGACGCTGCGCGAGCGGATCGGTCTGGTGGGCGGTGGTTTCGAAGTGAGCGGCGGCGACGACGAGATCAGTCACTACGTGATCACGCTGCCGGTGGTGGAGTAGTCGCGGGTAATTCAGCCATTACGAGAATCGGTAGTTTTACTGAGAGCGGTCATTAGCTTTTCGCTTGCCGGTCTCAGTTTGTTTTTTATACTGAATGGGACTATCGGCCCGTTTGCGCGAATTGCGCATCTGACTACACTGATGAAAGAACTGCATTCGATAGGGCATTTTTTGGCTCCTGGTTCACCGGCGCCAACGCTTGGGGAGGGAACACTATGCGCGGTCGAGTACTGATCTTAATCGGCGCGATCATTCTGCTGGTTGCGCTGGTGATTGTGGTGTTCTTCGTGCTTCCTCAGAACGAAGAAGAAGCGGGGCCTGACACCGCCGGTTCGGCACAGGTGGAGGACGCCGGAGGCGAACAACCCGGACTAGTGGGGGCGGGGGATATGACGCCCATCGTCCGCAATATGGTCAACATCGTCGTTGCGATTCAGGACCTGCCGCGCGGGCTGACCATCCCTGAAGATGGGGTCGCGGTCCAGCCCTGGCCGGAGGACGCCTTGCCGGAAGCCGGAAACTACTTCGTTGAGACGGGCGAAGTCGTAGGGCGGATCGCGCGGACAGACATTTTCCGGGGCGCACCGGTGCTAGGCCGGCAGGTGGTTGATAACCTGTACGAGATCGCGGAAACCGGGTCCGACGCGGCGGCGCTGATGGCAGGGCTGCCAGCGGATCGGTCGTGGGTTGCGATCTCGGTCCCGCTCGACCCGACCGGCATCGGACAGGTGGCGTACGGCTTGCAGCCGGGTGACTATGTTGACGTGATCATGTCATTCCTGTTCGTCGATGTTGACGAGGATTTCCAGACGCGCCTGCCGAACACGATCTCGGTGATTACCCGCGCGGAGACGGGCGAAATGGTCATCGGCGCACCGCGCCAGGGCCGCGTCGAGGCGAGCACGCTCTCGCCGGAAGGCATTCTGGTCGGGCCGAGCGAAACTGCTCAGCGTCCGCGGCTGGTCACGCAGCGCACGATTACCGATGCCTGGGTGGTACATGTGGGCTACTTCCCACCTGGTGGGAATATCGTCGGAGCGACGCCGACGCCGATTGTCGTCGAGGCGGCGCCTCCGCCCCCTGGCGAGGCCCAGCAGAACGCGCCGCCCACGGCGGTTCCGACCGCGACGCCCTACGCGCCAACCATCATCACGCTGGCCGTGACGCCACAGGATGCGCTGGGACTGGTGTGGGCCATCGATTCGCAGATTCCGATCACGCTGGCGCTGCGCGCAGCCGGCGATCGCGCGGTCACCCAAACCGAAGCTGTGTCATTGCAGTATATGATTCAGAACTTCAACATCACGCAGCCGGCCGCGCTGCCCTTCTCGCTGGAGCCGCCGATCCGCAGCGTGCGCCGCTTTAACATCGGCTCGCTGTCGAATCTGCTCGCGGAAGGCAGCGAGCAGGCTGTGCCGTAAGCGAATGCAGAGTTTCTCATCGGGGAGCAGAGAGCAGGCTCCGTTCGTGCAGGCGCGTGCTCTCCTCCTCTCTACCTATTACCAGGGCGACCGGCGCGGGAGGCATTAGGGTCCCCGTTTGAGCGGCAGCCACTTTTCACTGGAAGGTCGTAGCGTATGAGCGCCGGAACACCACGCGAAGTTATCAAGGTCTTGATCGTCGACGATATCCCCGATACGCGCGAGAACATTCGCAAGCTGCTCGCTTTCGAGGCCGATATCCAGGTCGTCGGCATGGCCGGTACGGGGCGCGAAGCGGTCAAGATCGCGACCGATACCCGCCCCGATGTTGTCTTAATGGATATTAACATGCCGGATATGGACGGTATCACGGCGACCAAGGCGATCAGTACCGCAGTTCGAACCGCTGCCGTGGTAATCATATCGGTGCAAAGCGAGCCAGGCTATCTGCGACAGGCGATGCTAGCTGGCGCGCGCGATTATCTGACCAAGCCGATCGCCAGCGAGGAGCTATACACCACCATCCGGCGGGTGTACGAGCGCAACGAGCCGATCCGCCAACAGGAGGCCTCGCTTGGCGCCGCGCTGGGACGGCCGCTCGATGCCGCGCACAAGCCGGTTGCCGAGCAGGCTACCGGGGCCGGGCACGTGATCGTAGTCTACAGCCCGCAGGGAGGCGTCGGGGTGACGACCGTCGCTACCAACCTCGCCGCGGCGCTGATGCGGCCCGACACGCGAGTGCTGCTGATCGATTGCAATCTTCAGTTCGGCGACGTGGATGCTTTCCTGAATTTGCAGTCGCAGTCGAGCATCGCTGACCTGACGAAGGTTGTCAGCGATATTGACCGCGAGTTGATCGACAACGTCCTGATGACGCACGGTAGCGGGTTGCGCGTGCTGGTCGCGCCAAGCCATCCTGAGCACGCCTACGACATCACGACGGAGGCAATGCAGGCAGTGATTGCGGCCTGTACACCGCTGTACGATTACATTGTGCTTGACGCGCCGGTGCAGTACGATGACCTGACGCTTAAGCTGTTCGAGATGGCGGAGCGGATTGTGCTGGTTGCGGTGCCCACTATCCCCTCGGTACGCAATACGCGCAAGATGTTAGAGATTTTTGATAACCTGGAGAAACCCGCCAAGTTATCAGATAAAATTGTCTTTGTATTAAATCGCACCGTCAACGAAAAGGAACGCGGCCGGGGCACGGTGCCTGCCGAGTCCATTGCGGCGCATCTTAAGAAAGAGGTCGCGCTGTCGATTCCATTGGACGAGCGAACCGTCCTCACCTCGGTCAACCAGGGGGTCCCCCTAGTCGCCAAGCAGAAATCGCGTTCGCCCGGCAAGGAGTTGGCCGAGCTGGCCGAGTTACTTCGCAAGTCCATTGAGGCGGACGAGGAACCACCCCAGACCGCCGAACAGCAGGCGCAGCGCTCAAAGAGCGGGTTACGCGCGCTGTTTGGCGGCACAGGGTAGTCTCCTTCCGTAGGTTAGGGTGGCAGGAGGTTGGGAATGTCATTGTTACGACGGATCGAACGTGGGGGGCAGGATGATCAGCCGGGCGACGCCGACCAGTCTAAGCTGGGCGCAATGCGCCGGCGTACTCCCGTGCCACCGCCATCGGGGACTGTGGTTGCCGCGCGCGGCGAGGCGAATACCTACCTGGACCTCAAGGCACGGGTGCAGAACAAGCTGCTGGCGGAACTCGACACCAGCGTAGACCCGCGCTCGCCGTCCGTGCGCGCGACGATCGAGGAGTTGTTCAGCACGATTCTGGCTGAGGAGGCGATCGTCCTGGGCCGGGCCGAGCGGCAGCGCCTGTTCGAGGCGATTGTCGCCGAAATCCTTGGCTTTGGGCCGCTGGAGCCGCTGCTGGCCGAAGACAACATTACTGAGATCATGGTCAATGGGCCGAAGAACATCTACATCGAGATCGCGGGCAACATCACGCGCTCGAATGTGACCTTCGAGGACGAAGATCACGTGCTGCGCGTGCTGGACCGGATCGTTGCGCCACTGGGCCGCCGCATCGACGAAAGCTCACCGACGGTCGACGCGCGCCTGCCCGACGGCTCTCGTGTGAACGCGGTGATTCGTCCGATTGCGCTCTGCGGACCGACAATCACCATCCGCAAGTTCTCCAAGCGGCCCTTCATGGTCGAGGACCTGATCCGGTATGGCACGCTGACGCCCGAAGTCGCGGAATTTCTGCGCGCGGCAGTGATTGCGCGCCTGAATATCGTCGTCTCGGGCGGCACCGGCTCTGGCAAGACGACGCTGCTCAACGTTCTGTCGGGCTTCATTCCTAATGATGAGCGGATTGTAACGATTGAGAACGCCGCCGAGCTTCAGCTCCGCCAGGAGCATGTCGTGTCACTGGAAAGCCGCCCGCCCAATATCGAGGGGCGCGGCGAAGTTAATATCCGCGACCTGGTGGTTAACTCGCTGCGTATGCGCCCCGACCGAATTGTGGTCGGCGAGTGCCGCGCGGGCGAGGCGCTGGACATGCTCCAGGCGATGAATACGGGTCATGAAGGCTCGCTAACGACCTGCCACTCCAATAGCCCGCGCGACACGCTGTCTCGTCTGGAAGTAATGTGCCTGATGGCGGGAATGGACTTGCCGGTTCGCGCGATCCGCGAGCAGGTGGCGTCGGCGCTGGACCTGGTCGTTCACGAGGAGCGTCTGCGGGACGGCACGCGCAAGATCGTCAAGATCACCGAGATTCAGGGGATGGAAGGCGACATCATCACGATGTCGGACATCTTCGAGTTCGAGCAGGTTGGTCTGGAAGCCGGGAAGGTCATCGGGCGGATTCGCCCAACTGGGCTGCGCCCCAAGTTCATCGACCGGATCGAGGCGGCCGGGATCCATCTGCCACCCTCAGTGTTCGGGATCGGGATGTCGCGCTACTAGTCGTGGGCCGCCGTTCGGCTCACAGGCTCAGGCAGCAGCGCGATCGGCGGGGTGAGGGAGGCTAGCGCCCTATGGGTACGGAACTAATCATTGCTGGGGCGGCTGGGTTTGTGGCGGTGCTCATTCTGCTCGCCGGCATCGTGAGCATCCGATCCGAGCGCCAGGAAGAAATCGAGGAGCGGCTGGATCGTTACGCCTCGGATTTCGGCAGCACGTTCGCGGGCTTCAACGAGTCGCGCCCGGAGGAAACGGCGGCGGAGGTCAGCGTCCTGACCGCACGGTTGGATAACGCGCTGGCCGAGCGTGAGTTTGCCCGGAAGTGGCGCGTGCAGTTGGCGCGCGCCGACCTCAAGCTGACGGTTGCTGAGTTCTTCTCACTCCACATCATTTCTGGTATCGGCGCGTTTCTGATTGGCTGGTTCATCATCTTCGGCAACCCGATTGCCGGGGCGGTGCTCGGCGTCGTCGGCCTGTTCTTTCCGCGATTCTATGTCGCGCGCAAACAGGGGCAGCGGCTGCGCGCGTTTGAGAACCAGCTTCCCGATACAATCTCACTGTGGGTCAACGCCCTGCGTTCCGGCTATTCAGTCATGCAGGCGATGGAGGCTATCTCGAAGGAGGCGCCGGACCCGACCGCGACTGAGTTCCGCCGCGTCGTGCAGGAAGCCCAGCTTGGTATTTCGACGGAGGACGCGCTTGCGCACCTGCTGAACCGTATGCCAAGCGAGGATATGGACCTGGTGAATACAGCCGTCAACATCCAGCGCGAGGTCGGTGGTAATCTGGCCGAGATCCTGGATGCAATCGCGCACACGATCCGCGAGCGAATCAAGCTGAAAGGCGAGATCCGCGTGCTGACCTCGCAGGGCCGGATCACCGGCTGGCTGATCTCGCTGCTGCCCATTATCCTGACGCTGTTTCTGATGGTTGTCAGCCCTGGCTATATGGGCGGCCTGGTCGAGAACCGCATGTGCGGCTGGCCGATGCTGGGTCTCGGCCTGGGGTTGATCGGGACGGGTGCAGCGATTATCCAGAAGATCGTGAGCATCGACTACTGACGCCGCGAAAGCGAGGATCGAAAAGACTATGCCTCTCGTTGGAATCATCGGTCTCGGCGTCGTGGCCCTCATCCTGATTGTGGGCCTCGTGCGGGTCGGCATGCGTGAAGATGCGGGCGTGGACCCGCTTCAGCGCCGCCTGGCTGAGTATGGCGACCGCGAGGTGCCCGCGTCGCTGGAGGAAATCGAGCTGTCGCTCTCGATGCAGGAACGCGTCATCGTGCCAGCGTACAGGTGGCTGGCACGCCTCGCGGTGCGTTTCAACCCAGAGCACCAGATCGAGCACATCCGCCACCAGCTCGAGCTGGCGGGCAAGTCGCAGTCGATGGACCCGGCAACCTTCTTCGGGCAGCGCGTCGCGCTGACGCTGGCGATGGGTGGCGGGGCGTTTGTTCTGTTCTTCCTGGTGACGGATTGGGGGCCGACCAAGAGCATCCTGGGGGTTATTGGCGGCATCCTGCTCGGCTATTACCTGCCAGTCTTGCAACTCAAGAGCCAGATCAGCCGCCGTAAGGACAAAATCACCAAAGCCCTGCCCAACGCGCTCGACCTGCTGACAATCTGCGTCGAAGCGGGCCTTGGCTTCGAGCAGGCGATGGGCAAAGTGTACGAGAAATGGGACGATGACCTGGCGCTTGCGTTTGGGCGTGTACTGCAAGAAATCCAGCTCGGCAAGCGGCGCAGCGAGGCGCTGCGTGACATGTCGCGCCGGATGGAAGTGCCCGACGTGACCAGCTTTGTCGCGGCGCTGATTCAAGCCGAGCAGCTCGGCGTCAGTATCGTCAAAATCCTGCGCATTCAGTCTGATCAGATGCGCGTTAAGCGCCGCCAGCGTGCGCAGGAGAAGGCGCAGCAGGCGCCCGTGAAGATGATTATCCCGATGGTCCTGCTGATCTTCCCTTCGATCTGGATCGTGCTCCTTGGGCCATCGGTGATTATCTTGCTTGAGACGGGTGTTATGGGAGGAATCTAGGCCGGCGCGGCCCTGGGTGGTTGACATTTCGCACGAAACGT
>JADLHR010000271.1 GCA_020848665.1 Anaerolineae bacterium | reverse complement strand
CTGGCGGGCCGCTGAGGTAACGATAGACGACCGGCACCATGTTCAACTGGGCCGCGGCAAAGCCGAGCGCGTCGAACCAGGCGGGTTCCAGCGCGTAGGCGGCTGCCGCTTCCGCGCCGCGCGCGATCAACGCCTCGCCGCCGAGAAAGGCGGCGATCTGCGCGTGCGCGAAGCTGAATCGATCACCTGGATGCCGCTGAGCCAGGCCGTCTTTGACCAATCCTTCGAGCAGATCGCTGGCCTGAACCGATTTCTTCCCATTCGGGCCAGTTTCGTCCACCAGCGAGCCGGCAGCCCCTTCGAGGGCCAGCGTGCCGCCGCTATCAAGCGCATAAGCCGCCAGCCAGGGGAGCGCCTCACGATGCGGGGCGCTCGACAGCCGGCGCGTCACGAAGGCGTCATACCAGCCGGGACGGCCGGGCCGCTGCGCGTCGCCTGCCAGCCCCGCCCAGATTTTGAGCGTTACGTCGAGCGGCGTGCGCCCGCGATTGTCGATCGCCAGGCGGCGGAGCGTCTGGTCATCGGCAGGTGCGCCGTGCTTCGATAATTCGTGCCACGCGGCGCTCCACCGCCGGATCAGCGTTTCAGCGTTGTCATCGTCCCAGGGGCGCAGAAAGGTCGGGGTGAAGCCGAGCGTTTCCAGCGGAGCGTAACCGGTCGCCGGCCCGGCGATGACTATCAGGCTGCTTGGATAGGTCTGCACCAGGCTGCGCAGGAAGTGAAAAACGCTGTCACGCTCGCCCGGCGTCAGCTCGTCATAGCCGTCGATCAGCAGCAGGGCGCGGCCCGCCTCTAATGCAGAATACACCACGCTGCCGACAACCTGCCCTGTGACCGGGCCAACCTGCCGCTGCATGGCCTCGACCAGCGGCTCCGCCGGGTCAACGCTGCCTTTGCCGTATTTGCCAGGGCTGAGGTCCAGGTCACGCAGATGCACCAGCACCGGCACCAGGCCGGGGATCGGCACCGGTGGCAGGCGGTCGTGCTGCGCTGCCGCGTTCGCGCGGGCGCGCTCTTGCTGGTGCACGTCATGCAGCTTGTCGAGCGCGCGTGTCTGGATTCGCTCGCGCTCACGGACGCGCTCGGCGCGCTCGCTGTCCGAGAGGTACTGCTCCTCCTCGAAGATCGCCTGCTCGCTCAGGGCTTCGAGCGTTTCAAGACGCAGTTCTCCCAGCGCCAGCAGCGCCAGCGCGGCCAGCGCGGTGCTTTTGCCCGCGCCGCTGACGCCGAGCAGCGCGATCTGGCGGTCGCCCGCGCCTAGATCGCTGAGCGGAAAGGTCTCAACATTGTATGGCGCGTAACTTGCCGGAAGATCATGAAACAGCGGGATCACCTCGAACACGCTCGCGGCGGTTGTCCCGCTTTCAGGCGCCATCACTGGCTGCGGTCCGGGGAGCAGCTCTGGCTCGACCAGAATATCTGTCAGGCGGATGCTCGCCCCGGCCAGGTGATATGCCTGCGCCAGCCGGGTGACCTCGCGCGCATAGCGGGCGTCGGCGCTGCGACCGATGAAGCGCCGCGTGCCTTCAAGCTGTGACTCGGTCGAGGCCCGCAGGCGAATCAGCCGCGCCCGCGCCTTCCAGGCCGCGAAGACCAGCGCGGCAACGACCAGCGTGCCCAGCGCGAACGAGAGCGGTTGAAAGCTCATGGCGTCCCTTTCTTCACCGCGTGATCAGGATGCGCCCGCAGTTCGAGCAAAATACGATGTCCTTGCCCCGGCGGACCCGCTGCGCCATGACTTCCGTCTGGCTGACGCCGCAGCGCTCGCAGCGATCACCGTCCATCACAGCGACCGCGTGACCCTGTTTGCGAGGCCACAGGTCCTCATACAGCGCCAGGGCTTCGGCGTCAACCTCTGCCGCCAGCTTCTCGCGCTGCGCCTTGAGCTGGCGAATCTCGGTACGGATCTGCTGCCGCTCTTCGACCAGGGCGGTATTCGCCAAAGCGCGCGTCTCCTGAACCCCGGTCAGGTGTGTGGACGCCTCCTTCAGCCGCGCTTGAAGGTCCTCAACCACGATCATCGTCTCAAGCAGCGCCGTCTCAAGCTCGCTGTGGCGCCGCGTCAGCGCCTCGATTTTGTGCTCGATGTCCTGAAGCTCTTTAGGGTTGCTGACCGCGCCGCTGTACAATTGCGCCGAGAACTGGCTGCGCTGCGCCGCGTTGCTTTGCAGCTCCAGATTCAGGCTTGTCGCGCGGGTTTCCTGGGGGCGGAGCGCTTGCTCAATCTCGCGCTGCGCCTGCTCGGCCTGCTGCACCGCCTCGTCGCTGGTCAACTCGGCGTCGATTTCCCGAGCGCGCTTGCGCTGGGCGGCCAGTTTGAGGTCCACTCTCTGGATGCGGTACAGCGTTTGGCTTGGATTCATGGTTCACTCACCAGACTGGCGCAGCCGGCAGGTCGTTGTAAAATGAACCTACGATTAACATGGAATAAGGCATAAACTCGCAGGGCGCATTATACTACACGCCCGATTCCTACGGCAACCGGGGTGCGCGTCGCCCCACGCGGCTGTTCTGGTGGATGAGGACACTCTGATGCAGACGCTTCGCTCCGTCGATATCTCAGCCTCTGAATGGCGGTGGGTGATCCTCATCAGCGGTGTTCTGGTCGGTCTGACGCTGATCCCCTACGCCTGGGCGCTGGCGAGCAACCAGGGAGCCGACGACTGGCAGTTTATGGGGATGCTGGCGAACCCCAAGGACGGCGCGACGTATCTCTCGAAAATCGAGCAGGGCCGCAGCGGCGCGTGGCTGTTCGAGTTGCGGCACACTCCCCAAGCGCACGACGGCGCCGGGCTTCACGTCTTCTATCTGTTCTTGGGGCACGCTGCGCGCCTGGCCGGATTGTCGAGCGTGCTGGTCTTCCATCTGGCGCGGGTGGCCGCCAGCCTGTTCATGTATATCGCGCTGTACCAGTTTGGCGCGACGGTCTGGGTCCGGCTGCGGCCCCGGCGGTTGTTCTTCGTGTTGGCCGCCGCCGGGTCGGGCCTGGGCTGGCTGCTGCTGCTGTTCAACCCGAATGCGATCGCTATCGATCTCAAAGTTCCTGAAGCGTTCCCGCTCTTTGCAGCGTTCGCCAACCCGCATTTCCCGCTAAGCATCGCCTGCCTGGCGCTGATCGCTTCGACGTTTGTCGTGGCCTTCCGGCGAGGCTATTCCGCTGAGCCGAGCCTGGACAACGGCGGGCTTCAGGTGATGGTGCTGTCGATGGCGCTGGCGCTGATTCAGCCCTTCGCGCTGGTGCCGATTGGCTCGGCGTTGGTAGCCTACCTCGCCGTGCGGGCGTACCTGACGCGCCGCATCCCCTCGCACGAGTTGCGCTGGTCCGCGATGCTGTGGCTGCCCGCGCTGCCATTCGCGATGTACTACGCGGCGGTTCTGCGCTTTAACGACGTAATGGCGGCCTATAATGAGCAGAACGTCACGCCCTCACCTGCGCCGTATCTTTACCTCTTTGGCTACGGGCTGCTGCTGATTGTCGCGCTGCCGGGGCTGGTGCGCGCCGTGCGCCGCTTCGAGCGCGACGGCGATCAGTTCATGCTGCTGTGGTTCGTGTTGAACGTCGCGCTGCTGTATGCGCCGTTCAACTTGCAGCGCCGCATGGCAATCGGCCTGACACTCCCGCTGGTTTTCTTCGCCGTGCGCTCGCTTGAGGACTATTGGTTCTTCAAGGTGCCGAAACGCTGGCGCGCGCCAGCGTTCGCCGCGCTGCTGGTCCTGCTGCTGCCGAGCAACCTGCTCAATATGTCGCTTCCACTGTTCGGCGTAGTCGTCAGCCCAGAGAGCGGACTCGAAAACGGAATGATGGTCGAAGCGGACTACTGGAAAGCGTTTGACTGGCTGAGCGAGCAGGGCAAGCAGGACGCTGTTGTGCTGGCGGCGCCGGCGATCAGTCTCTGGATTCCGGCCTACACGCCGGATCGGGTAGTGTACGGGCACGAATACGAGACCGTTCCGGCGCGCGAGCGGCTCGATCAGGTCGAGGCGTGGTATCGTGGCGAAGATTGCGCGACGCTGCTTGGTAGAGCCGTGCCTTTTCGCATTGATTATATTTTCTGGGGGCCGCAGGAGCAGGCATTTGCGGGCGACTCGGCGGCATCCTCGTGCACAGAGTCGCTGCCAGGCAGCACGCCACGAGAGACGTTTGGAGATGTCACCATCTTTATCCGGCCCTGATTCGACCCGGCCTGCCGGATGGTTTTTCGCGGCTCTGCTGACCGTGCTGATTGTACTCCTGGCGCTGGCTGGCTTTGACCCGGATGGTCTGCCGTTCCAGCCGGGCGCGCTGTATTCGGACGCGGTGACCAGCCATTGGCCGTCAGCGTTGTTTCTGCGCCGCGCTGTGCTGGACGACCACGCTTTTCCACTCTGGCGCCCGCTGCTGATGGGCGGGCAGCCTTTCGCCGCTAACCCGCTGAATAAGGTGTGGTATCCGCCGCAGTGGCTGGCGCTGGCGCTGCCTCCGGCGCTGCATCTCAATGTGCTGGGCGCGCTGCACCTCGCGCTGGCGGGAATCGGCGCGTGGACCTGGGGCCGCGCGACAGGTTTGCGCGCGGCGAGCGCGGCGCTGGTCGGGTTGGCCTATCCGCTGGCACCGCGCCTGATCGCGGCGTGGGGCGCCGGGCACCTCGACCTGGTTTACGCTGCGGCGTGGTTCCCCTGGGTGCTGTGGGCGGTTTGGCGCGCCGTCAGAGTAGATGCGGGCCTGCGGAGCGCGCTCACGTTGGGGCTGCTGGCGGCACTCTGCTTTCTGGCGGACGTGCGGTTGAGCGCTTACGTGTTCGTGACGGCGATCGCGTACAGTGGATGCCTGATCGCCTCGTCTGG